>JBNKUQ010000021.1:0-38314 GCA_050298695.1 Cellvibrionaceae bacterium | reverse complement strand
CCTAGCTCATTGTGGCTGGGATGGTATTATTAACCGAGTACGATAAATACCCATCCCCCGTTTATGTTACAGAGCCGCCTATTATTAACCGAGTACGATAAATACCCATCCCCCGTTTATGTTACAGAGCCAAAAATTGTTGATTTCATTGAGGAAAAAATGGTAGCTACGACTGGACTTGAACCAGTGACCCCAGCATTATGAATGCTGTGCTCTAACCAGCTGAGCTACGTAGCCACTACTTGATAAGGCTTTTAAGGGAAAGCCATGATCGCGAGGGCGCGTATTATCGCGGTAGGGTGGGGAACTGTCAAGCCAGATATCAGTTATTGTTATCCGGCCTTGTTGTGACAGGGCTTTGAGGTTTTAGCCTTCGTGTTGTGTCATTTTATATTCAAGTTTATCCAAGCATTCCATGACTTTTTTACTGGCTTTTTCCATTTCGTTGAGATACTGATGGGCCATTTCTTTGTCGTGGGCGGCATCTATAGCTTGTTTGAAGGAGTTGTGGAATAACTTGTGTGGTTCTTCTAGCTGCTGATAAGCGCTCTCATGGCTATATTGTTCTTTGCCTTCACCATGGTAATACCACTCTCCTAGACGGCAATGCGTGTGGTCGACCACTTGGCTGCTGGCTTGTGAGCCGTTGAAAAATGAGCTGTAGGCCTCGATTTTGGTACATAGGTGGTCCATTTTGACTGTTTGTATAAAATTGGTTTCTGCCTCTTCAATAATCGCATGGTGCATAGATTTTGAAAGCACTAGAATTTCTTCAATATCATTTAGTGAGGCTTCAGAGGTCGACTGTAGCTCTTCGCTGTTATTAAGGGTTGCTCGAATATTGTCGTCGGTAGTCTGTGTATCTTGATCGATGGTCTTTACTAGTTCTGCAATTTCACCGCTGGCCTCTCCGGCTCGCTGGGCAAGTGCTCGTACTTCGTCAGCTACTACCGCAAAGCCTCGACCGGCTTCCCCAGCTCGGGCGGCCTCGATAGCAGCGTTTAATGCTAAGAGGTTAGTCTGTTCTGAGATGGTATTAATAATATCGGCAAATTTGGTGATTTCGCTGGCGGCGCCTTTTAGGTTGGTGACACTTTCGTGACTTTTTTTGGCGCTTTCATGAATTAAGCGAAGGTCTTCATGGGTTTTTTTCAGAGATTTGCCCACTTCTGCGTAGGTGAGTTCTGAATTGTTGAGTTTGTCACGATGCTCACGCATGACATTGGTGGAATCTACGAGTTTGTCACGTATTGGTGTAATGCCACTGTAGCTCTCTACTAGTAATCTTGCTTCTTTAAATTTCTGTCCCGCATCTTTTGACTCGGCTACTTGCGACTCTAGGTCCGCTAGTTTTTCTCTTAATGAGTTTATTTCACTCTGATATTGTAAGTTTGCTTCAGTGAGTGTCCTGTTTTCTTCTTCTAGCGCAGCACTGGGTTGTTTTTTATTCCAAAACATAAAAAATTTACCTAAGGTCAAAATAAGAGCAATGGTTTGTGGTTGGATGTACTAATAAGTACATGGCAACCAAGCTACTTTCTAAGTATAGACGAGACTCTAGTCATGCCAACTATTTCGAAAAATTAATCTGTTTAGCTGTCGGGCGTTAATAACTATTTAATATTGTTGATATTTTTATGTGATATCAACGTTGAGGGGAGGTGGTTGTTGAAAGGGGTGAGCAGTATGGAGCACTGCTCACAGGAGAGGTACGGTTAACCGTAAGGGGGATTGGCCCTAAACATTAAAGCGGAAGTGAATAATATCGCCATCTTGTACGATGTAGTCTTTGCCTTCGAGGCGCCATTTGCCCGCATCTTTGGCGCCAGCTTCTCCTTTATTGGCAATAAAGTCATCAAATCCAACAATTTCTGCACGAATGAAGCCCTTTTCAAAATCGGTGTGAATTTTTCCCGCTGCTTGTGGGGCGGTTGAGTTCACAGGAATGGTCCATGCTCTGACCTCTTTAACGCCTGCGGTAAAGTAGGTGTGTAAGTGTAGTAACTCGTAACCGGTGCGGATAACGCGGTTAAGTCCTGGTTCTTCCATGCCTAGGTCGGCTAGAAATTCTTGCTTTTCTTCGTCATCGAGTTCTGCAATTTCTGATTCTAATTTATTGCAAATGGGTACCACTAGGGCATTTTCTTCAGCAGCTAATTTTTTAACGCTCTCTAGATAAGGGTTGTTCTTAAAGCCGTCTTCATCCACATTGGCAATGTACATGGTGGGTTTGAGAGTGAGAGGGTTGATTTCTTTCAGGAGCTTTAATTCGTCTTCACTTAATGAGAGTGCTCGCAGTGGTTGTGCTTCGTTGAGATGGGGAAGAATTTTTTCCATCAGTGCCTTCATGGCAATGGCGTGTTTATCTTGTCCTTTAGCGGCGCGCTGGTAGCGTTGTAGTGCTTTTTCGGCGCTATCTAAATCGGCCAAGGCGAGTTCGGTATTAATGATTTCTATATCCGCCAAAGGGTCGATTTTACCGGCAACGTGGACAATGTTTTGGTCTTCGAAACAGCGAACAACATGGGCAATGGCATCGGTTTCTCGAATATTGGCTAAGAATTTATTGCCTAGGCCTTCTCCTTTGGAGGCGCCAGCAACGAGGCCTGCAATATCCACAAACTCCATGGTAGTAGGAATAATTTTTTGTGGTTTAACAATGTCGGCGAGTTGGTCCAGGCGCGTGTCCGGCACGGGAACGATTCCTGCGTTTGGCTCGATGGTACAAAAAGGAAAGTTTTCTGCGCCGATACCTGCTTTGGTGAGCGCGTTAAACAATGTTGATTTACCAACATTAGGAAGGCCGACGATACCGCAATTAAAGCCCATAATTTTTTCCTATAGTTTTTTGTAAAAGATAGAGCTTACAGTAAAAAGCTTGTGCTCGTATCGGTTGTAATTAATGTTTCTTGCTAGTTTGTGTGTAATTCTTTCATCGCTTTGTTCCATTCTCCGCTAATGGCGGTTGGGAGTACGCGAAGGGCATTAATAATACTTTCTTCTATCTGTTGTTGTTCGTTGATAGGTGCTTTTTTGAGAACATAGTTGCTTACGAGTTTGGCGTTACCTGGGTGGTCGATACCAATGCGCAGGCGAGCAAAATCTTTGTTATTGCCTAATGCTTTAATGATGTCTTTGAGGCCGTTGTGTCCCCCGTGTCCACCGCCTAGTTTCAGGCGTGCAACCCCAGGGGGAAGGTCTAGTTCGTCGTGCGCTACGAGAATGGATTCCGTTGGAATTTTATAAAACTGTGTAATCGCTGCAACGGCTTTACCGCTCAAGTTCATAAAGGTTGTGGGAATAAGTAGTCTCACATCGAGCGCATTAATTGTAATTCGTCCACTTAAACCAAAAAATTTTTCGTGCGGTGTTAGTGGTGCATTGTATGCGTGTGCAAGCGTACTAACGAAGTCTGCACCAGCATTGTGACGGGTATTGGCGTATTCTGCGCCAGGGTTGCCGAGGCCGACAATCAGTTTTATTTTTGTATCCACAGGACAGGGCGTTAGCAAGTAGGGGAGATACCCGCAGCGCCTGGTGGCCACTGCGGGGGTGAACGCAATTAGTCTTCGCTAGATTCTTCGCCTTCATCTGCAGCGTCGTCAGAGCCCATACCTCTAGGCTTGATAACCGCAGCGATGGCGATGTCGTTTTCGTGAATTAAGTCGACAGAATCAACACCTGCTGGTAGCGCTAGGTCTGAAACGTGGATCAATCCACCCACTTCTAGTTCTAGTAGATCCACTTCGATAAACTCAGGTAGGTTGGCAGGTAGACAACTGATTTCCAATTCGGTAACCATGTGGTTAACGATGCCGCCTTGAGTTTTAACGCCTTTACACTTACTTTCGTTGATGAAATGCAAGGGCACTTTAGTGGTTAGCTTCTGGTCTTTAGAAACACGTAAGAAGTCAGCGTGCAGCACGATAGATTTTGCAGGGTGACGTTGTAAATCTTTTAAGATAACGTCTTCGCTTTTTCCATCGACATTCAACGAGATGATGTGCGAATAGAACGCTTCGTTTTCTAAATGTTTAATTAACTCTTTGCTCAAAATTGAGATGTTTTGTGGTTCTTTTTTGCCACCATAAATGATAGCCGGTACCAGAGCTTGGCGACGTAGGCGGCGGCTCGCACCTTTCCCTGCGTCTTCACGAGTCTGGGCATCAAGTACAAAGTCTTCTTGTGACATTGTTCGATCCTCATTAAAAGCTGTAATAAACCTGCGACCAGTGATCTTGCTCTTGGTTGATAAATGTTGAGCGCAATCATGTTTACTACAGTGTTGTTGTTATCTACCCCTATTTCTATGTATTCGGAGTAGGGTTTTTACAGTAAGCCTATGTTCGACTAGTCAAACATAGCGCTTAATGATTCTTCATTGTTTAGGCGACGAATGGCTTCAGCCAAGGTATTGGTTAGACTGAGCTGGCGAATTTTTTCGCATTTTTTTCCCGCTTCACTGAGGGGAATGGAATCTGTGACCACTAACTCGTCTAATTGCGAGTTGTTGATGTTGTCTAATGCTTTACCGGATAAGACTGCGTGAGTGGCATAGGCTAGCACTTTAATTGCCCCTTCTTTTTTCAATGCAGTGGCGGCATTGCACAATGTACCTGCGGTATCGACCATGTCGTCTACAAGGATACAGGTTCTATCTTTTACTTCGCCGATAAGGTTCATGACTTCGGCAACATTCGCTTTGGGGCGACGTTTATCAATGATGGCAAGATCAATATTTAACTGCTTGGCAACGGCGCGAGCACGAACAACACCACCGATATCTGGAGAAACTACCACAAGGTTTTCGTATTTTTGGCGGTTAATATCATCCAATAAAATAGGGGCGCCATAGATGTTGTCTACGGGTACGTCAAAAAAGCCTTGAATTTGTTCTGCGTGTAGGTCGATGGTGAGTACGCGGTCGATGCCAACGTTGACCATCATATCGGCCACAATTTTTGCAGTAATTGGCACACGTGCTGAGCGAACGCGTCGGTCTTGTCGCGCATAGCCAAAATAGGGAACGATGGCGGTAACGCGTCCTGCGGAAGCGCGACGTAGCGCATCGACGAGGATGATAAGTTCCATTAGGTTTTTGTGGGTAGGCGAGCAAGTGGATTGCACGACAAATACGTCGCGACCGCGGACATTTTCATTAATTTCGATAGCGATTTCGCCATCAGAGAATTGACTCACACTGGCATCGCCGAGTTTCATTCCCAGTTTTTTAACGATGCTTTCAGCCAATGCAGGGTTAGCATTGCCAGTAAAAATCATAAAATCGGTCATGAAAGTACAGCCTGTAAGTCTAGTCGATGTCAACTAGCATAATGAAGCTAGTTGTTTGAAGCTAATTTAGATCCAAGGGTGGATCAGTGTTTGTGAGGAAAAGCTAAATCAGTCTTTCCAGGATTCTCATCCAATTGTGTTTTCACGCTCACTTAAAAAATACTATTTTTTGAGTCCATGGAAGGACTCAACATTGGCTTTGGCCAATGCGAGCGTTAAAAATACAAGTCAATCCGCGCATTGACGCCGTATTTTTAATGCGACCTTTATAAAAATCATGGATGATTTTTATAAAGAGTTGGTAAAAAGTGGCTGGGGTGGGAGGACTCGAACCTCCGCATGGCGGGATCAAAACCCGCTGCCTTACCACTTGGCTACACCCCAATAGTGTTACTCTTTTTATCAGAGTCGTCTTTACGAAAATCTTACTGAAGCAGCGCACATGAAGAGCGATTGATGCCTTTCGCAACAAAACACTGCCATTGCTTTGGAGCTTGTTCCATAACGATATTTGCTTCAGCTTCGCTATTAAAGCTGGCAAAGATACAAGCGCCAGTTCCTGTCAGTCGAGCAGAAGAAAACTTTCCTAGCCAATCTATAGCTTCTTTTACTTCAGGATAGAGGCTGCAAACAACGTCTTCACAGTCATTGTGACCACCCTGCTCGAAGAAGGCCGCTACTGTAATGGCGAGGGTGTCTCTTGTCAATTCTTCGCATGAAAAAATATTGGATGTGGCGACATGGCAATCGGGTTTTATCACCAAGAACCAGTTTTCGGGTAATTCAAGGGGAGTTAGCTCCTCTCCTATACCTTCTGCCCAAGCGGAATGTCCTTGTACAAAGACCGGAACATCTGCACCTAGATTGAGCCCTATACGGCAGAGCTCAGGTGTACCCAGTTGAACTCCCCACAGATGATTAAGTGCTAGTAAGGTCGTTGCCGCGTTAGAGCTACCGCCGCCTAGTCCACCTCCCATCGGCAGACGTTTTTCGATATGAATATCGGCTCCTTTTGCACAATCAGCGTATTCCTGTAATTTTAGCGCTGCTTTGAAGATAAGGTTATCTTCTGTTGCTAGTCCCTCAATATTGGGGGTGATGTTTATGTGGTTATCTTTTCGAACCGTAAACTGAATCGTGTCGCCATAGTCGAGTAGCTGAAAAACCGTTTGTAAGCGATGGTAGCCATCAGGCCGTTGTCCCAGGATATGTAAGAACAAGTTGAGCTTGGCAGGGGATAATAGGGTTAAGGTTTGTGGAGGCATCATGGGTGCTCAGAATTCCTAGACGTTTAATGCTTAATAGAGTTGCCACTGGCGAATAATCAGTGTTAGACGAGTATCATCTTTTTGAGCAACGATTTTACCTGGCAGTAGCCATTGTCCATTTTGTTGGTAGCGGCTGTAACTAATGGTCCACTGGGATTGCTGTAGTTCGTCTAGGGTTCCCGTAGGGTTTTGCTGTAGTGATTGTGTTGCTGTATCGGGGTTGGCAATCCCCCTTACCCAAAATTTCAAATCATTTAAAGGAAAGCTCCACCCTAGAGTATCTTTAAGTAGGTACTCATTGTCTGTTGCGGTAATGCTTGGTTTACCAGGGCGCTCAATAACGACTTCTTTGTCTCTTCCATATATGACAGCACTGCCTTGTCCAAGAGGTGCTTGTACTTGTACTTGATAAGCAGGACCTAATTGTTCCCAAGTTAGGGAAACACTGCCATTTTGATCCGGTGCTCTGATGCCTAATTTGGCGCTCAGGCGCCAATTTTCAGGAATAGGTTGTGATGATTGTGTGTGTGGCACAACTTCATTGGGTTTACTGGGTGCCAAAGAACAGGCAGAAAGTATAAATAGACAAAGTCCTGTCGTAATAAGGAAGCGCATAAAAAGATTGTCTTAGCTCTAGGGCGTTGGTGATACTTGAAGGCGTTCCATGGTATCGATGATTCTACTGTCGTTGGGGTTTTCTTTGAGGTTGTTATTCCATATTGAACGTGCTTCTTGCTTATTACCTTTCACCCACAGGGCTTCGCCTAAGTGAGCTGCAACTTCGGGATCAGGAAAAAGCTCAAGGGCTTTGCGCAGGTATTCAATGGCCTCATCGGTGCGACCCAAGTTGAAGAGTGCCCAACCCATACTGTCCATAATAGCGGGGTCATTAGGTTTGAGTTTCAGGGCTTTTTCAATGAATCCCAGTGCTTCTTGGTGCCGGTTGGTTCGACTTGTTAAAAAGTAGCCAAGAGCGTTTAAGGTGGAAGCATTTTCTGGTTCGATACTCAAGGCATGCCTTAAGTCGCTTTCCATCAGATCGAGTTGATCTGTTTGCTCATACAAGCTAGAACGGCTATAGCGAAGACCGGTATTATCCGGGAATTGGTTAATTGCTTGGGTTAATACCTTAATGGCTTCTGTTACTTGCCCGACTTGCTGTAAAACTTCGCCTTCGGCAGCATAGAGCTGTGCCTGTTTGTCAGGTGACTCACGCCGTAGTTCAGTAAAATGGACTCTTGCTTCTTTAATATTACCCTGTTTGGCCATAATACGGGCGGCTCGACTGTGTGACGCGATGTAGTCTTCGCCACCACTAACATCTAGATAATGCTTCAGTGCCTTTTCTAGGTTATTGTCCGCTTCAGCAAGGTTGCCTAGGTAAAAGTTAACCGTATTTAGTCGATATCCTTTGTTTAGCAACATCTCGAGAATGCCCTTTGATTCATCAACTTTTTTGATCTCTAGGGCTATGAGTGCTTTGGAAAATTGAATGTCTAAATGTTGAGGGGATTCTTCGGCTAATTCACTAAATTCTTTATATGCAGCATTGATATCAGTTTGAGTCAGCATACGCGCATAGAGTAGTCTGAGCCGGTTATTTTCGGGTTGTTTTTCGAGAACGGACTTGAGTTTAGCGATAGCTTTATCATTTTGGTCACTAGCTTGTAGGAGCCGAATTTCCTGCATAAGCGCTGGCAGATAGTCTTTATCCTGTGCTATTGCTTGCTCAATAATACGGTAAGCGCTTGCGGTGTCTCCTTGTGCTTCATGCAAAATACTAAGACCAACCAAGATAGCAGCATATTGAGGGTAAGATTGAATGAGTGTGTTGTAGCGTTCTATTAAGGCCTGCTTGGTGAGAGAGTCTACATCACGGCTGTAATTGGCAATGGTTTCAGTTATGGCCGCCCGCTTGTTGGCTTCCTCTTGAGCTTCTTCATTATTACTTGGTTCAATTTGCGACAAAATACGTTCTGCATATCCCAGGGCTTGTAGGGGCTGGCGTTTCTCAATGTAGGCTGTTGCGACAATTGCGTTAGCTTCGGTGTCATTCGGTTGCTTAGCGACCCAAAGCTTACCCATTGCCAATGTTTGGTCGTGATTGCGGAAGTACTGTGCCAGCCTCGCTGCTCGGGCAATAACTCCAAGGTCGTTGGTGGCAATGGCCTCCTTGATATAGTTTTCTAAGGTGAGGTCATATTGTCGACGTGTTGCCGCTAATTCAGCAACAATCAGTGAGTAGAGCGTGTCAGTTGAAAATGTTCGGTAGGTTTGTGGCTCTTCTGTTTGTACAGCAACCGGCGAAGGCGTAGTTTGCTCCGGTGTTTTATTCAGTGTGCTACAGGCAGACAAGGCTATCACGGTAGATGCAACAGCGAATAAGGGTCGCTGTCGTCTGATGTTGGCGTGAACAGCCCTCGCATAGGAGAGCGCTTGTGCTAGGCCGGTAGGTTTCAGCAGATTATAAGTCATGGTCAACATAGCTTCAGTGTAAACCCCTTAGCTATAATTCGCCAAGGGCTGGAATCATTTTTGTCTCTCACGATTCTGGAAAAGGTAGAGCCGCAGGTGTTATGTTCACTTGCTATTATCCCCCTGTATGCGGACAATAGCTGATTACTTTGATTTGTTCTATTTTCCATGATTCCACTGTTTGTTATTGGCCTTAATCACGAAAGCGCAGCGGTTGAGCTCCGAGAGAGAGTGACTTTTGCTCCTGAGTCAATGGTTTCGGCTTTGCAGCGCTTAGTGAGTGAAACTTCGGCCAAAGAAGTCGTGGTACTGTCGACTTGTAATCGCACGGAACTTTATATTATTACTGACACCAGCACTAAAAGTACAACCGCGTTTGAAACGGGTCCTAACGCGGGTAGTGATATTTCTAGTGAAATTATTAATTGGTTGGCTAATTATCACCAGTTGGAGCTTCAGCAGTTAGAATCCTGTTGCTATTGTCATCGCGATGATGAAGCCATTGCGCATATGATGAAAGTAGCCTGTGGTTTGGATTCCATGGTTTTGGGTGAACCGCAAATACTGGGGCAAATGAAATCCAGTTATGCGGTTGCTCAGGAGGCTTCGGTATTGGGTTCTGAACTACATAGCGCCTTTCAAAAAGTCTTTAGTGTCGCTAAGCAAGTCCGAACCGAAACGGCGATTGGGCGCAACCCCGTTTCTGTTGCCTATGCAGCGGTGCATTTATCACAACGTATTTTCTCGGATTTAAAGCAAGATACTGCCTTGTTGATCGGTGCGGGTGAAACTATTGATTTGGTGGCGCGGCATTTGCGCGATCAAGGTATTCGTTCTCTTATTTTTGCCAACCGCACGCTAGAGCGGGCAGAGCAATTAGCCCAAGAGTTTTCCGCACAAGCTATTTTATTATCGGCGATACCCGAACATTTACATAAAGCTGATATCGTTATTTCATCAACGGCAAGTCAGTTGCCCATTTTAGGCAAGGGCGCTGTGGAGTCGGCATTAAAACAGCGTAAACATAAACCCATGTTTATGGTCGATATTGCCGTTCCTCGAGATATTGAAGCCGAAGTGGCTGAGTTGGACGATGTGTATTTGTATACCGTTGATGACTTGCGCGATGTCATCGATGAGAATAAACAATCGCGGGAAGCCGCTGCGGTAGAAGCGCATCTTATTGTTGAACAATGTGTGGCAGATTATATTAAGGAACGGCGTTCGCGTTATTCTGTGGCGGCTATTAAATCCTATCGCGAGCAGGCTCATCAATTGCGTGATGAGGCCTTGCAAAAAGCGTTGCGTGAATTAAATAATGGTGTGTCGCCTGAGCAAGTATTGCAACAACTGGCCAACAATTTAACGAATAAACTGTTACATACCCCCACCCAGCAATTAAAACAGGTGGGAGAAGAAGGCCCGCAAGAATTGATTGCTTTGTCGCAACGTTTGCTAGGTTTGGACGATGAAGCCTGGCCCGACAGTGTTTCCGAAGAAACGGTACTAACACCAAAATCTATTCCTACCGATGATACATTGCTGAAAAAAAATCAGTAAATTCTAAATTTCTCTAATTAAGTTAAGTTATTTACTATGAAAGATTCAATCCGTTTAAAATTGGAAACATTACAAGAGCGTTATGTTGAAGTGGGTGCTCTGTTAAGTGATGGGGATATCATTGCTGATCAAAACCGTTTTCGCGAGTTGTCGCGGGAGTATGCGGAATTGGAGCCCGTAGTCAAATGTTTTGCTGATTATCAAAAAGCGCAGGAAGATATAGATGAAGCAAAGGTATTGATTGATGATAGTGATCCCGAAATGCGAGAAATGGGGCAAGAGGAGTTAAAAGCTGCTCAGGAAAAATCGGAGCACCTGGAATTAGATCTGCAAAAATTATTACTGCCGAAAGACCCCAACGATGATAAGAATGTTTTTCTTGAGGTGCGTGCGGGGACGGGTGGTGATGAGGCGGCTATTTTTGCCGGAGATTTATTTCGGATGTATAGCCGTTATGCTGAAAAGAACCGTTGGCAAATCGAAATTATCAGTGAAAATGCAGGTGAACATGGTGGTTATAAAGAAGTTATTTCTCGCATTGTTGGTAAAGGCGTGTATTCGCAATTAAAGTTTGAGTCGGGCGCTCATCGCGTGCAGCGCGTTCCTGAAACCGAGTCTCAAGGTCGCATACATACCTCGGCTTGTACTGTGGCCATTTTGCCTGAGGCCGATGAGCAAGCTGAAATTGAAATTAATAAAGCTGATTTGCGCGTTGATACCTTTCGGGCCAGTGGCGCAGGTGGCCAGCACGTGAATAAAACGGATTCAGCGATTCGTTTAACCCATATACCTACCGGCATTGTGGTGGAGTGTCAGGATGAACGTTCACAACATAAAAATCGTGCGCGAGCCATGTCGTTGCTTGCCGCGCGTTTGCAGAATGCGCGACGAGAAGTTTCTGAAAAAGAGCGTGCGGATGAACGCAAAAGTTTAGTGGGGAGTGGTGATCGTTCTGAACGCATTCGCACTTATAATTTCCCTCAAGGGCGAGTGACCGATCATCGTATTAATTTAACACTGTATAAACTGAATGAAGTGGTTGCGGGTGATTTAGATGAAATTATCAAGCCACTGGTGAACGAGTATCAAGCTGATCAATTGGCAGAACTGTCTAATTCATAATTTTTTTAGGTGATAAAAAAGCCGGCAATGTTTTATTACCGGCTTTTTGTTTTGGATTTTAATATAACTTTTATAGAGTCTTTAAATACTCTAATAAGTAGTAAAGCTTTTGTGGTTCGTTTGCCCAGTCAACATCGCCGTTAAATTCAGGCGTGTCGTGACCGGCATTGCTAAAGCCATCTAAGGTGGTGTCGTATAGCATCACGTTATCACTCTCAGCGACATCCCAAGTGAAGCCCACTTTTTCTTGATCGTAACTGGCATTGCCGCGATAAAATTGTGCGGGGCGGTTACCTGTTAACAATGCCTCTAGTGTTGGCACTGAACCATTATGTAGATACGGTGCACGAGCCCAAATACCTTGTAGTGGCAGTGCTTGGTAACCACCCGTCATACGAATAATTTCATCGTCGCTGAACGGTTCTCCAGCTTCGTTATTACACTCAACTAATATATCGGGGCAGGATGCACGGAAGATAGCCGTCAGTCTTGGTAGTGTATAGTCCGTTAACGCATTGGCGCGGTTGGGGTCTGTACCCACATACTCTGCGTCAAATATTTCTTCTGTTCCTGGATAATGACAGCCTGCGCAATACTCTTTAAATAATTTACGCCCTTTCTTTGCCGCTTTCTTTGATACATCAAAGGGATAGGCCGGGGGAGGTAAATCTTGTGCAAAGTCATTGCTAACAACCGCATTATCTAAATTAATGGTAGATGGGTTCGTCGTCACCGCAATGGCAGATTCAACATTGCGGTGTACTGAGCTAACAACACTGCCATCCCATTGACCAATGGGGCGATCACGTTGTAACCAAGTGCTCATGATATCGGCAAATGCGGGTCTGGGAGGGGCTGCATTTGCTAGTTCTTCCTGTGTTAAAACACTAGGATCTAATACCAGAATCGATGCATTAGAGTAAGCATCTATCAGCCCGTGTTGTGGTCCATTAAAGTCAGGCGCATTTGCACCGCCATAAGTAGTGGCGCTGATCGCTTGTGCGGACCGCGAGGCAGCGGCGATAACGCGTTGTCGTAGTGTATCAAGAAAGTTCTCGGCGACGCCCGGACTTAAAAATATGGCGGTCTCTAAGGCTTCTTGCTGTCGCAAGGAGTTTTCTGGATATAACCAGCCTGGCCCTGTTGCCGCTGACGCTAAGATAGCTGCACGAAAATTATCAGCGTTGTAATTGGGGTGAGTTACTGTTCGAAACACATTAAAGCGAAAACGATCGAAATGATTATTTGGAGCACCAACTAATACTTGAGTATTGCCATTTTCATCTTCAACGCGGCCCGTATGGCAACCCATACAAGTCAGTTGTACTGCTTGAATGTTAACGTTGATGGTGCTGCCAGCAACAGGGACAGGAATAATAGTCCCTGAATTAGTATGCCCTAATCCTAAAGGAAGTTTTTTTTCTGGATTAAAAGGATCTTTGAGGAATCCAACAGATTTAAAATGATCCTCGGGTTCGCCCCAGATATCTGGTAATACGTGAGGGAAAGCAGTCAGCATAATTGCAGGTATCCCTGTGCTCCCTAGCGGAGTATCTTTAAAATTTGAAAATTCTGCGGCATTTTCCTCTAAATAACGTTGTAATTTAGCGTTGCGCCGTGCACTTTTCTTTTGCCACCAGCGCTTGTCATTCCACTCGATAAGCCAATCTTGTTTTTCGACACTATCACCGATGGAGGCTGTATTGGTATCGGCACTAACAGATGAGTGAAAAAATAGAGAACCAGCAATTAATAGGCAGGTTGTGACGCGATTTTTTATCAGTGACTGAGTAAAGATACGGTTTTTTTGAAAAAAAGGTCTTGCGAGAGATGATTTCATACTTAGGTCCTTTGGAATAATCCACTAGTATGGAAGCTTTGGAGAAATCATAGCTATTATCTCAAGCAAAAAATAACCAATTCCTATGTACGAAATCACGCAATGGTGTGTCTATTACGGTCATTGTATTTTATCTTGACTGTTTTTTTATCTTGATTTATTTAGCCTGGAATTATTCAAAGTTTCCTTATAGAAAATATGCTTTTCAAAGCGCGAACAGTATATAGTGTTGGCTTGCATCAAATAATACCTAGTTCACAAACTTTTATACTCACTTCTTTATTGGCAGTAGGTAGACTTAAATATGAATACAATTTCATCAGTATTAGCATTGCATAAAGACTTAATAGACTCAGATAGTTCCCGACTTGATTGTGAATTATTGTTATGTGATGTGCTGAAAAAAAATCGGGCCTATCTATATACCTGGCCAGAAAAAGAATTGACTGATGAACAATTTTTTCTTTTTAAAGAAGTCTTCGAACGTCGCAAACAAGGTGAGCCGATTGCTTACATTTTAGGTAGGAAAGAATTTTGGTCATTGTCATTTAATGTGAATGAAAGTACGTTGATTCCACGTCCAGAAACGGAGCTATTGGTAGAATCCGTTTTAACATTATTACATTCGCAAATTAAGACAGCGACCTCAGTGTTAGATTTAGGTACGGGTACGGGCGCTATTGCTTTAGCTTTAGCCAGTGAGTGTCCTGACTGGCATCTTGTGGGGGTGGATAAGCAATTTGAGGCGGTTGACTTAGCGAAAGAGAATGCCTCAAAAATGAACTTACATAATGTGCATTTTTATCAAAGTGATTGGTTTAATGCGCTTGAAAATAAAACGTTCAGCGTTATTGTGTCTAATCCTCCTTATATTGATGCTAAAGATCCACACTTGGGCGAGGGTGATGTGCGCTACGAACCCCGGAGTGCTCTAGTAGCCAATGAGGCCGGTTTGGCTGACCTTTCATCTATTATTCAACAATCTCCTCTTTACCTAGAGGCTGGGGGCTGGTTGCTACTTGAGCATGGTTTTCAGCAAGGTGATGCGGTGAGAGCATTGTTGGAAAAGAGAGGTTTTACCCACGTTGAGACTCGTCTTGACTTGGCGGGTTTACCTAGAGTTTCTCTTGGTCAATTCGCGTCTGCATAAAGCGTGCTATACTGCTTCGATTTTGCTTGTTGGCTGTAAATTAGACATATTTTATATCACTTGATATATGTTGTTTATCTAAGGCTTTCATTTAACCGTAGTGGAGAGTAGGTAAAAGCTTGTTCAAGAAGTTATTCACAAAAAAGACCAATAACAACACAGTCGAGAATACCTCGTCTAACTCTGCAAACGTGCCTTCTAATAAGCCCAGACGCTGCAAAAAATCTCATCCTCCAGAAATAATATGGACGCTAGATCAGTTCCCTGTGCCCGAAGTCGAGGGAAAAATACGCTTTCATGATCTCGGTCTTGAGTTATCGTTAATGCACGCTATCGCAGATTTAAAGTTTGAGTATTGCTCTCCTATTCAAGCGCAGTCTTTGCCGAATACTTTAAAAGGTTTGGATTTACTAGGAAAAGCACAAACGGGTACAGGAAAAACGGCAGCCTTTTTGGTTGCTATCATTGATGATTTTCTAAAAAATCCTGTGAATGAACAACGTTATGCCGGTGAGGCCAGGGCATTAATTATTGCACCGACGCGAGAGCTGGTGATGCAAATAGCGGATGATGCCCGGGCTTTAACAAAATATACCGATTTAACCGTGCATACCTTGGTTGGCGGTATGGACTATGATAAGCAGAAACGTAAGATACAAGATCAGTTAATTGATATTTTAGTGGCAACGCCAGGGCGCTTGTTGGACTTTGCTAGCAGCAAAGATGTCTACCTCGATCAAGTTGAGGTGATGGTGTTAGATGAGGCGGACCGTATGCTGGATATGGGGTTTATTCCGCAAGTGCGTCGTATTGTGCGCTTAACACCGCATAGAAGTAACCGACAAACATTATTCTTTTCGGCTACTTTTACGGATGATGTGGTGCGTTTAGCAGAACAATGGACTTGTGATCCGGTGAGCGTGGAAATTGAACCTGAAAGTGTGGCTACGAATAGAGTTTCTCAAACGATTTACCTAGTTTCGACAGACGAAAAATTTACCGTGCTATGCAACATGGTTAAACAGTCCAATATGGACAGTATGATTGTATTTGCCAATCGGCGCGATGAATGTCGTCGTCTACATGAAAAATTGCAGCAAAAAGGTTTTACGGTGGGCTTGCTGTCGGGAGAAATCGCTCAGAATAAACGGGTTAAAACCTTAGAGGCATTTAAGTCAGGGCGGATAAAAATTTTAGTTGCCACTGATGTCGCTGGCAGGGGCATTCACATCGACGATATTAGCCATGTGGTGAATTATACTTTGCCCGAAGAACCTGAAGATTATGTGCACCGCATTGGGCGTACGGGTCGGGCGGGTAAAGAGGGGATATCCGTTAGTTTTGCTTGTGAAGATGATGCCTTTCGTTTGCCGGCCATCGAGACTTTATTGGGTGAAGCTCTTTCCTGTGAACAGCCGCCTGAATCTCTTTTAGCTCCTTAAGAGCAGCTCTACAAATTGCCTTTTGTTTGTTGGCGGCGTTGCGGTCGTATTCAAAAGCGTCGATTTGTTGGTGTTTTTGCTTTTCACTGCAGCTAATCGCCATTGGGCAGGCACTAATTAGCCGATTGTCAACAGATCCTAGTATTTATCGCCTTTTTGTCATATTTGTCTACACTCAAAAGATAACTCTTGATTGATGAAGGTCTTTTGGGCGTGCAAAAAGTTCTAATTGTTGAAGACAGCCATATTGTTGCTAAAGTCCTATTGCATATGGCGAAACAGGAAATTGACTATGAGGTTGTTCTCGCCACTACTTTTGCTGAAGCTCAGCTAAAGTATGACGAATGCGACGGTGATTTTTTTGCGGCAATCGTTGATTTGAATTTACCTGATGCACCTAATGGTGAAGTTGTTGACTTCACCCTACAAAATCAACTACCTACCATCGTCTTAACGAGTTCTTTTAATGAGGATCGTCGAGAGCTATTACTCAATAAAGGTATTGTGGACTATGTGACGAAAGAGAGTCGTTATTCTTATCAATATGCCTTGCGCCTAGTAACACGTCTACAAAAAAATACATCCACTAAAGTATTGGTTGTAGAAGATTCTGAGTCCACTCGAAAATATATTTGTAGCATGCTTAAACGCCATTTATTTAAAGTCGTAGAGGCGGCTGATGGTATCGATGCTATTAAAGTTTTTCTAGCGAATCCAGACGTTAAATTATTAATTACTGATTACAATATGCCTAACATGGATGGTTTTGATTTAGTGAAAAATCTTCGATGCAAATACGAAAAGTTTGACCTGATTATTATTGGTTTGTCTGCAGAAGGAAAGGGTAGTTTATCGGCGAAATTTATTAAAACCGGCGCCAATGACTTTTTAAGTAAGCCCTTTAATCCAGAGGAATTTTATTGTCGGATCAATCATAATATGGAATCAGTAGAATTGGTCGAAAAAATTCGCGATGTGGCCAACCGAGATTACTTTACTAATGTCTATAGTCGTCGTTACTTTTTTCAAAAGGGCGAAGAAATTTGGTCTGCGGCAAAGGAAAATAATACACCATTAGCAATGGGCGTCATTAATATTGATGATTTCAAACAAGTGAATGAGCGCTATGGTAATGTTTTTGCTGATTCTATTTTGAAAAAAGTGGCTGCCATTCTTGAAAAAGCGCTCTTTCGATTCATTTTAGCTCGTTCATCCGGTAAAGAGTTTTATGTGTTGCTTCCAGGTTTAGATAATATAAAAGCGGTGGTATTACTTGATAAAGTACGAGTGATTGTATCAAGAGAAAACTTTGCTACCGTCAATGAAACCGCATTTGTTACTTGTAGTATTGGCGTTTCTAATAATTTACAAGATCGTTTGCTAGACCAAATAGCCAGTGCAGAATTAAGAATGCAGCATGCAAAACAGGCAGGGAAAAATATTGTGTTTGGGGATGAGGATGAAGAAGAAATTGAGAACGAGTAATGAGTCATCTTATTAGTAAGAGACTTAAAAGGAGTGCATGGGTTTAATATCAATATGATAATTATTTGTAGCATCATTCCCGCGAAGGCGGGAATCCAGGCATTAATCAATGCATTTAAGTCTGGATCCCCGCCTTCGCAGGGATGACAATATATTTTTAAGTGTCTCAATAGTAGTTAAAATGACCCATTAAGAGATAGCGCTTAGTTGTTTTCGGTAATCCTTTACAAAAGTCTAATCTGAATCCATCGAGAAATATCCTTGACCTCTTCCATACATACACTGTGCTCCATTGGATAGCTGTGGTAATCCACTTTATAGTTGTTTTTCTCTAGTTCTTTGCGGGCATCTTGTCCGAGTATTTCAGGGACAATTGTATCGGCACTTCCGTGTCCAATAAAAATGGGTAGGGTATTATTCTCTGCGGAGTACTCTACCGTACTTTTGGTAGCAAAATAGGTTGATAATGCGATAAACCCACCTAGCTTTTTAGGGTAGCTTAAGGCTAATTGATAACCCACTGCACCACCTTGAGAAAAGCCAGCAATAATAATTCGCTCACTACGAATACCCCGCTCTATTTCTCTATCAATTAAGCTGGCAACTTGATCGGCAGAGCTGACAAGTTGTTTTACATCCACTTTGCGATCCAGATCATGAGCAAAAATGTCGTACCATGCAGGCATTCTTAGGCCACCATTAATAGTAACGACTCGTTTCGGTGCGTGAGGAAAAATAAAGCGAATGCCTAAATGGCTCGGTAAATGTAACTCTGGAACAATCGGTTCAAAGTCATAACCGTTAGCGCCAAGGCCATGCAGCCAGATAATACTTGCGTCGGGTTTATTATTTGTTTGAATTTCAAAAGCGTCTAAATCAGCCATAAAATGTAAAATACCAGTATCTCAAAAGCGCGGCATTATACCGCTCAGAATCAAAATAGGGGTAATTTTGAGGGAGATTATTGAATCCAATCTTTGAAATAATCCCAGATTCCAAATGAAAAATTAGGGAATATGTCAATTCCTGCGGCAGATTTGATGAGGTAGAGGACTAAAAGTCCCAAGAGCATACAAAACAATAGAAACATTGAGAGAAGAAATGCACTAAAAAATGAGGAGATAGCCCGTTCTCTTTGAGATAAGCGGCGTCGGTTGCGACCGAGTAACAGTACGTAGTAAAGGTGCCAGCGAAAAAAAGGAAAGGTGAGAGTACCTCGACAATCGATGGGGTGTTTACCCCATTGGCGGCTGCCAATGGCTGTTTTTAGGTGGATAAGCTGTAAATCCGTAAATGAGTTGGCTACCTCATCTGGCATGCGTTCCATGATGGTTTTGATCGATTGTTCCTGGCGAATGTCCTGATTCGAAGATACGTGCTGATCGTCCATTTATTTAATGACTTTCCTTTAGTGTGATAGTTTGAAACGGCTTGTCAATTGTCCTATCGCTTCAGCTTGTGAAGACAAGTGGTGCGTATGTTCTTCTAAAGTATGGCGTGTTTGCTTGGTGCTCTCACTTTGTTCACAGATATGTTCCACCTGTGTGGCGATATCATTGGTATTGTAAGAAATTTCTTCTACAGCAACCACCACTTGATCCATTTCAGCCGCTACCTTCTGGATATGGCCTTCAATCGACTCAAAAGAAGCCATTGCATTGTTGGCATTTTCTTGACCGGAAGAGGCTAGTTTAATACCTTCTTCCATCAATGAACCCATACGTTTGGATTGATCATTAAAGTTCTTAATGATGTCGCCAATGCTACTGGTAGCACTTACTGTTTTTTGTGCTAGCGCTCTAACTTCATCGGCAACCACTGAGAAGCCTCTCCCAGCTTCACCGGCGCGGGCAGATTCGATAGCCGCATTCAGTGCGAGTAAGTTGGTTTGGTCTGCCAAGCCGTTAATCACATCAATAATGCCTAACATTTGTGAGCTAGATTGAGCCAAATTAGTAACTTCTTGGTGGGTATTTTCAATCAATTTGACAATATTCACCATCGATTCAACACAGTCATTTACAACCTTGCCACCAGTTTTTGTTGCATCTGATGCGGATTTTGCGGTTTCACTTACATCAATAGAACGCTTTGCCACATCATTAACAGCAATGGAAATCTGTTGTGTTGCCACAGTAGACTGTTGCGTTTTTTGTTCGACTTCTGCACTGGTAATCCCCAGTTGTTCAACGGCTTTCTCTAACTGTTGACGAATATCCAGTAAAGTATTATTTCCATCGACTACTTGTGAGATAACTCCAGAAATATCTTCCACCATATGGTTAGAGGCGGTACGCAATTGGGTAAATTCATCTTTTTCGTTATTGTTAATAGCTAACTGTTCTGAGAAATTGCCTTCTGCCACAGACTTTAAAAAACTACGCATATTTTTTAATTCGATATTAAGTTGTCTGGCAATGGCTCCTAAGCTGATAAAGATGATAATCGCAACCACCACAGACAAGATAGAAATAATGGTTATAACGGTTTTGCGTGTACTATCGGCTTTTTTCGCAACGTGTTGAATAACCGTTTTTTCCAAAAAGTCGTTCAGATCTTCCACTAGCGCACTGAGCTCTTCAGTTGATGGCGCTAGTACTTTGTTAATTGAAGTCTCTTTGGCGGCAAGCTTGCGCGCAGCTTCGAAAGCTTTACGATATTCCCTGATTTTTTTACCGACCACATTGTCTTCCCAATTCAGTTGAACGGCTGTTTTCTCCAGGCTGGACAGCGCATCTTCCATTTTTCCTTCATTTTCTGGGTCTTTGGTGATCATGTATTTGCGTTGGCCGCTGACGAGTTTGCCAATAGGCTCTTCAATCATGGAAAATGAAATTTTTTCTATAGCCGTTAAGGCATTGAATAAGGCGCCTAGTTTACCTTCGCTTGGTTTAAAGCCAAGTTCGGTACGATTGTTTAGCCATTCTTTACGTTGTGAAACATAAGCCGCTACCAGCTCATGAAGACGATCGGCATAATTGACTAACTCTTTATTATCCAAGTTGGCCGCGTCAGTTTGTAGGCTTAATGATAACTGGTCTAAAGACTCGAGGTTTTCCAAAAACAGGGCTTTATTGTCTTTTTCAAGCGTGGCTACTGACGACTCCAGTTTTAATAAGCTGTTGGTTAAGGAGAGCGCATCTTTTTTATAGTTAACCGCAGCGTTTTGTTCCTGAAAGCTATCATTGACGCTATTCAGGCCCATGAATGCGGAACCCGATACAACGAGTAGACCTAGTAAGGTAATAGCAATGACAATAGAAAGCTTTTGTTTCCAAGAGAAGTGCAAACTGAATTTTGGTAACTTCATAGTATTTATCTTCTAGTTGTTAAACATCGACAACCCTTGTGGGATGTCTTTTAGACCAGTATGTTGATAAGTGTAGACAAGGAATTATAAGAGCACCATTTTTTGTCCTATTTTGTTTCTGACACCTATACACACATAGATCGGCAAGTTTCATAAAAATATAAATATTATCTTGCTAGAAACAAAAATTTAACCGTTTAATTTTTTAAGTTATTGAAATACATAGATAAATATTAAAGTGAATAGATGTTAAATGGCCAGTCTATAGCTTTTCGTACTTAAATCAGTAAACTACGCAACCTCTATGGCACCTCAGGATAAGTCTGGACGAAGCAGATCAATATGAAAAATGGCCAAGATCAAGGCGAAAAACGCACGTAATAGAGGGTTATTGCGAAGTTTTGCAAAGCTTACCGCATCCTGCTTTCGCTCCTTATCTGCATCCATGCGGGTAACGCAGAGATTGGTCATTTTTCTCTTGAGGCGCTCGTTCATGACTTGTTTGGAGGCCCCTGAAAAGCTGTAATTTTTTGGAATTTATTGAATGTCTTCACCTGCCTTTATTGATCAAGTCAAAAAGCGACGTACGTTTGCCATTATTTCTCACCCCGATGCGGGTAAAACCACGATTACAGAAAAGCTGCTTTTATTGGGGCAGGCGATCCAAGTAGCGGGCTCAGTTAAAGGCAAGCGTGGGCCCCATGCGCGTTCCGATTGGATGAGTATGGAGCAGGAGCGTGGTATTTCGGTGACCTCATCTGTTATGCAGTTTCCTTATAAAGAACGCATTGTTAATTTACTCGACACCCCAGGACACGAAGATTTTTCTGAGGATACCTATCGTACCTTAACGGCAGTTGATTCCGTATTAATGGTCATTGATGGAGCTAAGGGCGTAGAAGATCGCACAATTAAGCTCATGGATGTCTGTCGTTTACGGGATACGCCTATTCTTTCTTTTATTAATAAAATGGATCGCGATATCCGTGATCCCATCGAAGTGATGGATGAAATAGAGTCCGTTCTAAAAATTTCTGCTGCCCCTATTAATTGGCCATTGGGTATGGGTAAGGGGTTTAAAGGCGTATATAACCTCTATACCGATACCATTCATGTATATCAGTCTGGTAAAGGCCATACATTAATGGATGATATTCGTATTCAGGGGTTGGCGAGTGAAGAGGCAAATACCTTGCTGGGTGCGTATGTAGATGATATCCGCGAAGAAATTGAGCTAGTCCGTGGGGCAACTCACGAGTTTGATCTCGATGCTTATTTAGCGGGTGAGCTGACGCCCGTATTTTTTGGTACGGCTCTAGGAAACTTTGGAGTACGTGAGATGCTCGATGGATTTGTCGAGTGGGCGCCTAGTCCTTTACCTCGGATGACTCAAACGCGAGAGGTTGATGCACAAGACGAAAAATTTTCCGGCTTCGTTTTCAAAATACAAGCCAATATGGATCCTAAGCACCGGGACCGTATTGCGTTTATGCGAGTCTGCTCTGGGAAGTATATCCGGGGAATGAAAATGCGTCATGTGCGTTTAGGCAAAGATATTAAAATTGCCGATGCGGTTACCTTTCTTGCGGGAGATCGAAGTTCTGTTGAAGAAGCTATCTCCGGAGACATTATTGGTTTACACAACCACGGTACGATTCAAATTGGTGATACCTTTACTGAAGGTGAAGAGTTAAAGTACACGGGGATTCCCCATTTTGCTCCAGAGCTATTTCGTCGTATTCGTTTAAAAGATCCTCTTAAAACGAAACAATTACAAAAAGGGCTACAACAATTATCGGAAGAGGGCTCGACACAGGTCTTTTTCCCTATCAATAATACCGATATTATTGTTGGGGCAGTGGGTGTGCTTCAATTTGAAGTGGTGGCCTATCGCCTAAAAGATGAGTATAAAGTTGAGGCAATTTACGAGCCTATTAATGTTGTCACAGCTCGCTGGGTGGATTGTGATGATGCTAAAGTAATGGATGGCTTTAAAAAGAAGGCGAGTGATAATTTGGCCATCGATGGGGGTGGACATCTAACTTATTTGGCACCGACTCGCGTCAATCTAAATTTGACGGAAGAACGCTATCCAGAAGTGGTTTTCAGATCGACAAGAGAACACTAACGACAGCGTAGGTTTAACAATACTCCAATTGTTGAGGTGGTGAAATATTGACGGCACTGTTGACCATTTTTCTCACGCTAGTCATAGTCGCTTTGTTATTTGCTTTGTTTGTCTGGGTCAAAAGACCTTATTATCGTGTTGACCGACAACAAATGATCAAAGTTTTGGAAATGGCACTAACAGGACAAGCAACAGAAAATAATTGGCAAATGGTGTTTGGGATGACTATTCGCCATAGTGATGAGTTAGAAGATATTCGACAACAAGCGTGTGCGATAGAAGAGTCTTACGCTTTACATTCATCATCGCGTGTAGCGAAATCGGGTTATTTGTTTTCAGCAAAAGGTTTGGCGGAATTAGAAGAGCTTCTCCAGATATTAAAAAATAAAATGGAACCGTAATTATGCAGACTAAAACATCTCCGGTGGCACGCTTTCTCCTCGTAATGGCCGCATTTATTATCGTTGTTGCCGGTATGCGTGCGGCGGAAACCTTACTCGTTCCCTTTTTATTATCTTTATTTATCGCGGTCATCGTTACACCCCTATTATCGTGGCTTAATAACCGCGGTGTTCCCAATGTATTGTCTATCTTATTAATCGTGCTGGTGATTGTGGTCATAGGATTTTTTATTGGCGCAATTGTTGGCTCTTCGATCAATAGTTTCAGAAGTGATTTACCAGAATACCAAATTCGTTTGTTGGCATTATCCGATGGCTTGCAACAAAAGTTGGCAAGTATTGGTGTGACTATCGATCCGTCGCATTGGCGAGATATCTTTAACCCCAGCGCCGCATTGGCTGTTGCCGGTAATACTTTGGGTGCTTTTGGAAATATTATGACCAATAGCTTTTTAATATTACTAACGGTTATGTTTATTTTAGCTGAAGAAGTGAATTTTATTGATAAAATGCGGCATGCTGTTCCTGGCGGAGATAAAACTGTTGCTGCATTGAATAGCTTTACTCACAGCGTTAATAAATATATGGCGATGAAAACCTTAGTGAGTTTATTAACGGGTGTTATTGTCAGTGTGAGTTTATGGCTTATCGGTGTGGACTACCCGATTTTATGGGGGTTGTTAGCATTTTTACTTAACTTTATTCCGACCTTGGGCTCAATATTAGCTGCCATTCCTCCTGTGTTGTTGGCCATTGTACAATTAGGTATTCCTGAATCCTTAGCTACGGCAGCGATTTTTCTTGCCGTCAATACCATTATCGGAAATATTTTAGAACCGAGAATTATGGGCAAGGGATTAAATTTATCGTCGTTGGTGGTTTTTTTGTCCTTAGTGTTTTGGGGCTGGGTCTTAGGTCCTGTCGGTATGCTTTTGTCTGTTCCTTTGACCATGACGGTTAAAATTGCCCTAGAGAATTTTGAAGAAACCCGTTGGGTGGGTGTCATGTTAGGCTCGGTGCCTCAATCATCAGAGAAGATCGCTTCAAAAGAGTAAAGACCCTAACATAACCTTCATTATCTTTTACAGAAAAAATAGGAAGGTGGTATATGATGAATACAGAATTGTTGGATGCCGAACGCAAGCAGCTTTTTGTCCAGACTCACGGCAGTATTTTTCTTCCTATTACGGGTGTTTTCTTCTGGCCAATATTAGGTGTGGCGGGCTTTTTTTTCTCACCGCAAACTATCTGTTTAACTGTATTTATCATAGTGCTTGTTCTGGTGCCTATCGCAATTCTTTTCGCTAGGTGCTTAGTGAAAAAGCGCTTACTAATATCACCTCTAGCGAGCCTTATTTTACCTTCCTTAGTGCCTGTTTTTATGTCATTTGGCATTAGTATCCCACTATACTTTACCAATATTATGCTTGTACCTCTGGCATTTGTGTTGGGGCTCTCGTTGCACTGGCCAGTCATTGCCTGGTTATATAATCAATATGGATTTATTGTTCACTCTATCGTAAGAGTACTGATTGTCTTTATTATTTGGTACTTTTTTCCGACACAGCTATATACCTTATTGCCCATCTCGATAGGTTTACTTTATTTAGTCACCACCGTTTGGTTGTGGCTTGCATTGCATCGTGCAAAGGTCTCATTATGAATCGATTATCCCAATCTCATGCGAAGCTGAAAAGTCACTATGAAGTCCTTATTGTTGGTTCTGGTTATGGTGGCGGCGTTGCAGCCTCAAGGCTTTCGAGAGCAGGGCGACAGGTGTGTGTGCTAGAGCGAGGTAAAGAGTTTACTAAGGGGGAGTATCCCGATACTGCCGCTACACTGATGAAACAAGTTCAAACGGATTTACCTCACGGGCATATTGGTGACAAAACGGCTTTATTTGATTTTCGGATTAATAAAGAGATGAATGTTATTGTTGGGTGTGGTTTAGGTGGCACGTCACTTATTAATGCAAGTATTAATGAGCCTGCTGACCCACGACTATATGAAGATGAGGTTTGGCCTAAAAAAATACGTGAAGATGTCAACGCGGGCTTGTTGGATCAGTTTAGGTCTTATGCTGATGAGATGTTAAAACCAAGATACTATCCCAATAATTACCCACCTTTAAATAAACAAAACGCCTTAGAAAAAGTCGCTCAAACGTTGGATGCTTCAAAACAATATCGTCTCGCTAACATTAATATTAACTTTGAAGCGGGTACCAATCATGTGGGCGTCGAACAGCAAGCCTGTGTCAATTGTGGTGATTGTTTAACGGGATGTAACTACGACGCTAAAAATACCTTGGTCATGAATTATTTGCCCGATGCCCGCAATCACGGTGCTGATATTTTTACTGAGCTAACAGTAGATTATATTGAACGTTTGTCGGATGGTTGGCGAGTACATATTTATCCCACTTCCGCAGAAAACAGTCGCTCGACGATTGATGCTGATATCGTTATTTTGGCCGCCGGGACCTTGGGTAGCACTGAAGTTTTATTGCGCTCTCATGGAAAAGGTTTGTCATGTTCAGATTGTTTAGGACAGCGTTTCTCTGGTAATGGCGATATGGTTGGCATTGCTTACAACACGGATCAAGCGATTAATGCGGTTGGTTTTGGTAAACACCCACCAGGGGGGAGAGAACCTGTAGGGCCAACATCAACGGCGATCATTGATGCACGTGAAGACAGTGAGTTAGATGATGGTATGGTGCTCGCAGGCGCCAGTATGCCTGGAGCACTTGCCCCATTGTTGCCAAAAGCCTTAGCGGCCATGGCACACCTAAGCGGGCAAGATACTGATGGTGGATGGCAAGATACTCTGGGTGAAAAGTGGCGCAAACTAAAAAGCATGGCTTTTGGTCCCTATACGGGAGCCGTTAAACATACGCAATTTTATTTGGGGGTGAGTCAGGATAAAAGTGGCGGTACTATGACACTAAAAAATAATCGCTTACGTATTTCGTGGCCCGGCGCCGGAGAAGACGAGTCGCTAGTAAAAGCCAACAATAAGATGAAAAAAATGACCGAGCCTTTGGGCGGCACTTATATTCAAAATCCAATTTGGCATGAGTTGACAAACCAGGCGCTGTTATCTGGACATCCTCTGGGTGGTTGTGCGATGGCTGATAATGCAGAAGCCGGCGTGGTGAATCATAAGGGGCAAGTGTACAGCGTCACTCAAGGTGAAGAAGTGCATCAGGGCTTGTATGTGATGGATGGCGCAGTGATCCCTCGATCTGTTGGAGTGAATCCTTTAAATGTGATTACGACCTTGGCTGAACGCAGTTGTTATTATTTAATTCAAGACCATGGTTGGTCTGCAAATTATGATTTTACGCATGAGGATTCTGTCTAAATTAACCACCGGTTGTATTCATAAAGCGCAAAATGCTTGGTTCTTCTTCTAGATTAAAATAGTGGCGCTCGGGTTTCATGGACATAGCATCGATAATTGTGCTTTTCAGTTTGTCAGGCTCATTTGGATAACGCCTGACAAGCGCTTTGAGATCAACGGCGTGTTCGTTCCCCAAGCATAATAATAACTTTCCTGTTGCGGTTAAGCGAACGCGATTGCAGTCGCCACAAAAATTATGGCTATGGGGAGAAATAAAACCAATACGGTTAGGATACTCGTTTAGTTTCCAGTAGTCTGCTGGGCCTGCATTATTTTTTTCATTGGAAATTTTTGTCAAAGGATATTTTGTTGAAATTAATTCACGTAATTCATCGCTGCTAATAAAAACATCCTGTCGTTGATGGTCATTAATTTTTCCCAAGGGCATTTCTTCAATAAAAGCAATATCAATTTTTCGGTTGAGTGCGAAGTTTACTAGCTTGATAACCTCGTCATCATTGCGGCCTTTGAGAATGACACTGTTGATTTTAATGTTAAACCCTGCGGCTAGTGCCTCGTCTATATTGTTAAGTACGACAGGTAAATTGCCAGTCCGCGTCAGATTTTTAAAGCGCTGTTCATTTAAGCTATCTAGGCTGATATTGATGCGTTTTACGCCAGCCGCTTTTAATGCGGGAATATGTTCGGCGAGGTGGGAGCCATTCGTGGTTAATGTGAGTTCATCAAGACCGGATAATTGACCGAGGTTAGCTAACAGTTGGTCGATGTTACGCCTAATTAATGGTTCGCCACCGGTTAAGCGAATTTTATTAACGCCCAACTCAACAAAAGTCTGAGCAATAAGCGACATTTCCTCCAGTGTGAGTAATTGTTGCCGTGGAACAAAGGTCATTTCCTCTGCCATACAATACACGCAACGAAAATCACAGCGATCAGTCACAGATAAGCGCAGGTAATTGATACGACGACCAAATTGATCTTTAAGCATGAACCAGAGTTTCCCGTTTTTAGCTAACAGCTGCTAACGAGTCACTTTAAAAGAATACAATTTATTGCCCTCGGTGTCATTCCCGCGATCAATAATTGCTCCCGCGTTGTTAGAAGTATCCTACATCCATGTAGGGCAAGGCGGGAATGACGTTTGTATTCTTTTTTTAGTGCCTCAGTAGTAACAGCTAACAGTTATTCTAAAACTGCTTTCTGCATTTTGATATGTTCTCCATTGATGGAGGGCACTCGTTAATTGGCTGAGTAGTTTTTGATAAGTTGTTTTATTTCCGGTAGGCAAGAGCCACAACCTGTTCCGGCTTGGGTGACTTTACCAATGTCATCGGTCGTCTCGCAACGTGTTTCTATGATGGCATTTTTAATGGTAAGTTCCCCTACCTGTTTACAAGCACAAATTTGCTTGCCTGATATCAATGAAGTTGCTGCAACACCACTCAGGATAGAGCGCTGAATATCAACATCCAAACTGCGCTCAAATAAACCATCAAGCCAAGCAAAGTCAGCGCTGTTTATTTTATTGGCGCAAATGCAAGCCGCTGTTAATTCTCCATCAATGACTTTGGCGCTGCGATACTGCATGGTTTGAGGGTTGTCGAAGGTAATACTATTACCGTCAGTTGTGAATATGGGCAGCGCTTTTAACGATTGGTTGAGACTTGGTTTTTCTTCACGGTTTTCGGTGGCCAAGTAATAGAGCAGCCCCCCTTCGATAGGGCGCTTAACCCAATAGTCATAGTCGCTTAATTCTATACTCGCACCATGACGAACAATGACTAGGGCTTCGCTTTGGTAGGGCCAATGCCGAATGGCGACCGGGGTGAATTTTGCCTCGGGCTGGCCTGAGATGGGGTCGGTATCTGGGCTAATTAGAGGGCAAACTCGTCCATCACTCGATTCTACCGAGGTCCAATGCATGGGCATAAACAGCTGCCCTGGGTTCATGTCGGTGGAAATAACGACCCGTGCTTTGGCTTTTCCCCATTGACTGCTGAGCTCGGCGATATCGCCATCACTCAGTGCAAAACATCGCGCATCTTGTGGATTGATTTGCACATAAGGCTCAGGTTTATGGGCGGCGAGTTTGGGCGCGAGGCCCGTACGCGTCATTGTGTGCCACTGATCGCGAATACGTCCGGTATTGAGCACCATCGGGTATTTAACACTCACCTCCGATCGTGGTGGGCGGTAACTGACAGGAACGAGATTGGCTTTACCAGAAGCTGTGTAGAATTGACCATCGGCGAAGAAACGTTTTTGCGGAACCGTGCCTTCATCCTCTTTTTGCTGGGCTAGTGGCCATTGTTGAGGGGCTAGTGCATCGTATTCTTCGTTGCTAATGTTGGCCAATGCACTGATGTCTAAACTACGTTTGGCCTTTGTTGTATTGCGAAATCCAGTCATGGCTGCGTACTCTCTAAAGACATCTGCAGCCGAGGTAAAGTTAAATCCTTCGTAGCCCATACGCAGTGCAACCTGAGAAATAATCCACCAGTCGGCTTTAGATTCACCCGTGCTTGCGATGAGTTGTCGTTGTCGGGAAATGCGGCGCTCTGAATTGGTGACTGTGCCTGATTTTTCTCCCCACCCCATCGCTGGAAATAACACATTCGCACAGCGAGTGGTATCGGTATCGGCAATACAATCTGATACGACCACAAGCGGGCAGGTGGCTAAGGCACGCTTTACTTTATCGGCATTAGGTAGGCTGACGACGGGATTTGTCGCCATAATCCAAATGGCTTTTATCTTACCGCTGTGCACCGCATCAAATAGTTCGACGGCTTTTAAACCGGGTTTTTTAGCGAGTGTCTTGCTTTGCCAAAAGTCGCTGACGGTTTGCCAGTGGTCTTCATTGCCAAAATCCATATGTGCTGCCAGCATATTCGCCAATCCACCCACTTCACGTCCTCCCATGGCATTGGGCTGGCCAGTAATAGAAAAAGGCCCAGCACCGGGTTTTCCAATACGCCCGGTTGCGAGGTGGCAGTTAATGATACTGTTGACTTTATCCGTCCCTGCACTGGATTGATTCACTCCTTGAGAAAAAATACTCAGTGTTTTCTCGGTTTCTGCAAACCATTGATAAAAACTTTGCAGGTAAGCAATGGGTAGACCGGTCGTTTTTGATACGGCGATAAAATCGACACCTGTCTCTCCGCTTTCAAGGCGAGAGGCTGTGAGAGTCTCCGCAAAACCCTGGGTATGTTCTTCTATGTACTGATGATCAAGGCAATCGTGTTCACTAAGATAATTTAACAATCCATTAAACAGAGCCACATCACTACCAGGGTGGATGGCAAGATGAAGATCAGCTATATCACAGGTATCAGTGGCACGAGGATCAATTACCACCACTTTAAGTTCGGGGCGCGCTATCTTTGTCGCTTGTAGACGCTGGTAAATAACGGGATGGCACCAGGCTAAGTTGGAACCAACTAATATCACGAGATCGGCTAACTCAATATCTTCGTAGCAATTAGGAACGGTATCGCTACCAAAGGCACGTTTGTGTCCTGCAACGCTTGAAGACATGCACAAGCGAGAGTTGGTGTCGATATTGGCACTGCCAATGTAGCCTTTCATTAATTTGTTGGCGACGTAGTAATCTTCTGTTAGTAGTTGTCCTGATACATAAAAGGCAACGGAATCAGGGCCGTGCTTTTTTATCGTTTTCGCAAAATTATCAGCCACGTAGGCGATCGCATTATTCCAATCTGTGGTTTTACCCTCTATAGAAGGCTGTAATAAGCGCCCCTGAGTGATAACGGTCTCTCCTAAGGCAAGTCCTTTTGAACATAGGCGACCATAGTTAGCCGGGTGAGATGTATCTCCCCGTACATGTACTCTATTTTTGGCGTCGACATGAGCTTCAATTCCGCAGCCAACTCCGCAATAAGCACAGGTGGTTTTGATCCAACTTGAAGCAGGAGAATTCGGCGTCATCAATTTTTGTGGATCATTTTGCACGTTATGGGCCTTAATTATTGAGGAAAATAATGTCATCAATGGATACACACTTTTATTCGTGTATTGAGTTAGTGATTAACAAACTATGCATAGTAATAATCAAACCCAGTAGCAATAATTAAACCAATTCATTTTTTGCTTTTAAGTTATTGATAAATATAATTTTTTTAATTATTGCTCACATTTGCGCCACAAATATTGCACTATAATGGGTTTGTTTTTTCGCTTTCGCACCATTTAAAAACAAATATATCCATTCTTTATGTGTGGTTAATGGTTTTGATTGTGTTTTTTTGCACCATTTTGGTGATAATGGTGCGTTTTTCGCTTTCCTCATTTTTATTTTTAAGATCTTTAATTTGTAAGTCTTTGTAAAATAAACATTTATTTATTTATGTTTTTTTACCTCTATTTAATGGCATTCTAATTGCTAAGGCATCCCTGAATAAAGTTAATCAAGCCCAGCTAATCCAATTATCTTGATCCTTATTTGAGGATGAGCTAGCTGAGCGCAAGGGGGAAACTATGAGTAAGCAGCGTATTGTTGTTGTTGGTAACGGTATGGTGGGCCACCACTATGTTGATACATTGGCTAACAGTGATTTAGATGTCGACATTACAGTGATCGGTGGTGAACCACGCCCCGCTTATGACCGTGTTCACCTGTCGGAAGTCTTTGATGGTAAGCAGCCTGAAGATCTCGCGATGACTACACGTGAGCACTATAGCCAATTAGGTGTGAAAGCCCATTTTGGCGATTTTGTTGCCCAAATTGATCGCGATAATAAAACAGTTACTACGGAAGGCGGTCAGCGTTTTGCTTACGACAAACTGGTTATGGCAACCGGTTCTTATCCTTTTGTCCCCCCAATTCCAGGCAGCGATCAAGCGCATTGCCTAACCTACCGAACCATTGATGACCTCGGAGAAATTAAAGCCTCTGCAAAGGGTGTAACAAAAGGCGTGGTCGTCGGCGGAGGTTTATTAGGACTTGAGTGTGCCAACGCACTGAAAAATTTAGGTTTAGAAGCACATGTTGTTGAGTTTGCTCCTGGTTTAATGGGCGTGCAACTCGATGAAGGCGGTAGCAAAATGTTACGTCGCAAAGTAGAGGGGTTAGGTGTCCATGTGCATACCAATAAAGCAACGAAGTTGATAAAAGCGGGCAGAGAGCACCGTTTGCGCATGGAGTTTGCCGACGATTCGTTTTTAGAAACCGATATGATCGTCTTTTCTGCAGGTATTCGCCCCTACGATCAGTTAGCGCGCGATTGTGGCTTGCAGGTGGGTGAGCGGGGCGGCATTGTGATTGATTACCACTGCCGTACTAGTGATTCAGATATTTATGCCATTGGTGAATGTGCTGCTCTTGGTAATTTTATTTATGGTTTAGTGGCGCCAGGTTATCGCATGGCTGAGGCAGCAGTCTCGCAATTAACGGAGAATAAAATTGCCTTTTCCGGTGCGGATATGAGTACCAAATTAAAATTATTAGGTGTCGATGTGGGTAGTATTGGTGATGCCCATGGTCGTATCGAAGGTGCACAACGTTATAGTTATTGCGATGAAAATGCTGAAGTGTACAAAAGTATTATTGTCTCTTCCGATAACAAAAAACTTTTAGGTGCTGTGCTCGTTGGCGACTGTAGCGATTACGATACCTTGCTCCAATATATGTTAAATAAAATAGACCTTCCCGACTCGCCAGAAGCATTTATTCTTCCTTCTGTAGAGGGTGCTGCCAGTGTGGGTTTAGGTGCCGACACACTACCGGATACCGCCACAGTATGTTCATGTTATGCAGTCACTAAAGGTGATTTATGCAGCGCCGTGCAAAATGGTGCAACGACAATGGCTGCCATTAAAGAAGTGACCAATGCATCTACCGGTTGTGGTGGTTGTGCTGCCTTGACCAAGCAAGTGATGGATAGCGAGTTATTAAAATTGGGTGTTGAAGTCAATAATGATATTTGTGAACACTTCCCTTACACGCGACAAGAACTGGCCGATATTGTCCGTGTTAAAAAAATAAAAACCTTTGACGATATTCTCGATAGTCATGGCAAGGGCCATGGTTGTGAAATCTGTAAGCCTGCTATTGCCTCTATTCTTGCTTCTTACTGGAATGATTACATCTTAAAAGAAGAACATATTGGCTTACAGGATACCAACGATATTTTCCTGGGCAATATGCAAAAAGACGGTACTTATTCAGTAGTGCCTCGTGTACAAGGTGGTGAAATTACGCCAGATAAACTGATCGCTTTAGGTGAAGTGGCTAAAGAATATAACTTGTATACCAAAATTACTGGCGGACAACGCGTAGATTTATTTGGTGCGCAGTTACATGAATTACCCGCTATTTGGTCCAAGCTAATTGATGCCGGATTCGAAACGGGACATGCCTATGGTAAGTCTTTGCGCACAGTTAAGTCCTGTGTAGGCAGTACTTGGTGTCGTTACGGTGTTGATGACAGTGTTGGCTTAGCGATTAACCTCGAAGATCGCTATAAAGGTCTACGTACGCCACATAAAATTAAGTTTGGTGTTTCCGGTTGTACCCGAGAATGTGCGGAGGCACAGAGTAAAGATGTGGGTGTAATCGCCACTGAGACAGGATGGAATCTCTATGTTTGTGGTAACGGCGGTATGCGTCCACGCCATGCCGATTTATTTGCGACTGATCTCGATACTGCCACCTTGATTCAATATATCGATCGTTTCTTAATGTTTTATATTCGCACGGCTGATCGTTTACAGCGTACCTCAGTGTGGTTAGAAAACTTAGAGGGTGGTCTTGATTATTTAAAAGAGGTGATCATTGAAGATAAGTTGGCCATAGGGAGTGAGCTAGAAAGTGAGATGGAAAATAATATTGCTCAATATCAGTGTGAATGGAAAACGGCGATCAATGATGAAGAGCGCTTAAAACGTTTTCAGCATTTTATTAACTCCGATAAAACGGATAACAACCTTGCTTATGTGGTTGAGCGTGAGCAACGCCGTCCTGCTTTTGAAGAAGAAAAAGCAGACGTCATTAAGCTTGTGGGATAAATGAATACAAACAGAAGAGATAATTTATGAGCAACTGGATTACAGTATGTGATGATGTGGATTTAATTGCTGGTACCGGTATTTGTGCTTTGTTAGGTGAAGAGCAGGTTGCCATTTTTAAAATTCGCAAAGGTGGGGATGTATACGCGATATCCAATTACGATCCCATTGGTAAAGCCAATGTGCTTTCTCGTGGTATTACTGGATCGATTGGTGATGAGATCGTTGTGGCATCCCCTCTGTATAAACAGCACTTTAATCTTGCTACTGGTGCGTGTTTGGAAGATGCAGAGCAATCAGTGACGACTTACTCTGTACGTATTAATGATGGCAAAGTGCAATTAAAAGGAGCTTAGTCGTAATCTTTTTTAAAGACTATTTTCAATATTGTTCATTTTTTCGATTTGCTATGGCTGAAGTGCAATATTGATTTTTATTTATTTTGATCGAAATATTGTTTGTATAGGGCATGTGATGGGTGCATCCATAGCATTTCAGCATCTTGAATTGTCATGATGTTTGAACCGAAATATAAGTGATTTTTATCGCTTCCTATTGTTTTCTCCCATTCGGATTTATCATTTAAAATGTTATGTGTTTTAAAACTGGGAATATCAATATCACTCATAGGTATACCATCGTAATAAATGGTATCTCCAATCTGAACATATAGCCCCCTAGTATTTTATAGTTATTCGATGTTCCCGCAATAAAAATACAGGTTCTGTCTCCAGAAGACCGTGATAAATATAAATGTAATTTTTGTCTACATAGTAACTCTTCGTGCTTTGATGAAGAGAGTTGTAGTAGTAACGGTTGTTTATTTTTTCTTTAGCTCTAGGAAGATTTTGCGTCTTATCAGATAAAAAATTTAAGTCTCGGTAGCTTAATTTTTAACTACGAGTGATTTTTTGCGAGTCTAAGAAGAGCTTAGGTAACGCTTAAATGCTCATCTTTCTTCTATACAGAAAGTGAACAAGATACGAGTAAGTACTTGGGTACTTGAAACCGTGTTATATTATTTGCATCGCCAGGGATTGTCTCTTTACGTCGTGGAATAGCACTATCAATATAATTTTTTTCAGAAGGCACAGTGTTTAAGTTTTGTAAATCTAAGGCTAGGTAACTTCGATTTTTTTCTTGGGTACATTTACTCGATAAAAGAGAAAATACGTTTAAGGTGGGAATGGAGAGCTTGCTAAGTTGATTGCTATCGAACTCATTAGCAGTAATATTAATAGCACCATCGATATTAACTCTGGATGATGCCTGAATTTGTGTATCGGGTGATTGAATAACGTGATTACCCCCTATATTGATATTACCTCCCCGGCCTTGATTGGCATTAGCTGTAATTACAGCTTGCTTTAATAAAATAATAGTAGGGTTTATTGTAACATTGCCGCCATTACCTCCCCCGAGTGATACGGATGTAGAAATGCGACTATTTTCAAGTTGCATGATGCCGTCAGCTATTATCATAATCTCACCACCACCACTTTGGTTTGATTCACTGATAATGTAGCTATTATCAATCGCATGCAGATTACCGTTTATCATGAGGTTGATTGTGCCCGCATCTGCAATATTGGTTGCTCGTGTGCTAATGGCAGAATTATTTTCCAATAATAAATAATTGCTATTGATACTAATATTGCTTACTAAATTAGATCGTGTATCTGCGGAGGTTTCCGTGGAAATCGTGGCGCCATCATTAAGGGAAACTCTGTCACTATCTATAGTGATATTGCCAGACTGGCCACTGCCAGTACTAAATGATGATATATGACTCGTGCTTAGCTCTAATTCGCCCGCCGTGATATGAACGCTGCCAGCATTACCACTACTATTAGTGTCTGATGCTATGGTAGCGTTGTTTGTTAGACTGAGAAGATTGTTGATGTCGAGTTGTATACTGCCCCCATTGCCTATGCCGATAGTATTATCAACACTAATTCCTCCGCCATCGAATAATGTTAAATTATCAGCTGAAAGCACAATACTTCCCGCGTTACCACTGCCTGTACTTTGTGTAGCAATTCCAGCTAATGGTTGACCATTACCATTTATGGTTACTTCTGATAACTCCAGGTTAATTTGCCCTCCGTTACCATTTGTTTCTGTGCCCGCGCTCACACCAGTAAAGTGATTGGCTGAGGCTCTGTCAATAAGTAAACTATCGGCCTTTAGATAAATATTGCCTGCATTACCACCATCAAAGGCACTCTCAAATGTTGTCGCGGAAATGGAGCCGCCATATACAATATCAATAATGTCAGAATCGACGATAATATTACCGCCATTGCCTGTTCCTAGTGTTTGCGCAGAGATACCCGTCAATGTTTGATCAGGACTGCCTTCGCCACTAATAAATAGTTGGTCGGACAAAATAGTAAGCGTACCCGCATTACCCGCTGCTGCAACGGGTACAGTGATGCCAATAATACCTCTATTGGTTATATGAATTTGATTGGCTTCTATATCAACATTGCCACCATGACCACTTCTAAATCCTCTATTGCCAATTCTCCCTCCATTGGTAACGGTTATCGTGTCAGCTACAATGACTAAATTACCTGCGTCGCCCGCGCTATGACTTTCTATCAAAATACCACTTGTTGAGTTATCAATATTGTCACCAATGGAGAGCGCATTCGTCACCAGATCAATATCACCACTATCAGCAATATCACTTGACGTTTTTGTTTTGATATAACTGTTACCACTAATTTCTATCGTTTCTGAGCTGATAGAAATATCATGGCCCGTATATTGATTTTCGGTATCACTGAATATATTGGAGTTATTTTGTAGCTGTAAACTGTTAACGTTTAGTGATATTTGTTGAAGTGAGTTTGGCGTGGCTAGATCATCGCCAACATTTGTACTTGAAATAGTAGAATTTTGAGATGCTAGCAATTTATCGCCAATGATAAAAATATTCCCTGCTATAGCATCTTGTGTGACAAGCTGTGAATTTATCAATGTAATATCACCAAAAATGGCAGTGCCTGTCGTAAGATTATGGCCTTGATCCATGTTCAGTGTTACTCCTTCATTGGTATTAAGAGCAATAGTGCTGATATGACCTGAAGCGGTTTCTATGACGCTATTTTCAAGGAGAATATCTCCGCCAATAAGGGATAAGTTATTGTCATGCGTTAATGTTAAATGACTATTTTCAAGTGTAATATTTCCCGGGGGGGTGCTAAGAAAGCCGAATGTAGAGGGCTCCGCAATGGATAAAGAAGAGCTGGCTTGTGCTTCGCTATAGAAACGATCATTGTTGGTAAACGCTAAGTAATCGGCGGTACTTCCGTAAAATGAACCATTGATATCCAGTTGGGCGTTTTCCCCAAAAATAAGACCATTGGTGTTAATTAACCAAAGTGACGCACTACTGTTAATTTCGCCATTAATGTAACTTTGGCTATTACCGGTAACGCGGGCAATAATATGATTAAGTTGTGGTGAGTTGTGTGTAAAGCTGGCACTTTCTCCAGCGTTTACATTAAAAGTAGAAAAGCTATGGAATAAATTATTACCACTTATTACACCATCGCTTTCACCAATCACAAAATCACCCGTGCGGGTAGTCCCTGCTAAATTGGGTCGAATGGAACCATCAAAAATAACTTCACCTTGTACCAGCGGTGAAATTAAAAGAATCCACAGCAATTGATATTTAACTTTATTTATGATCATTACTGTATGCTCTAATTTTATTGGCTAAAGAAGACCCGGTCTTTACTCACTGGATCGATCACTTGAATCATATTACTACCACTATTATCCTGTTTGCCGACGACATAAATAACTTCTCTAACAGGGTCATAAGCTAATTCGTTTCGTTTTCTTCCCGTGGTAAATAGCATGTCAGTGTCAACGAGTAACTCTCTATCGCCGGTTTGCATATTAACCGCAATTAGCTGGTCTTCTGTTAATAGGTAGGCCATTGTTCCCTCGGTGTTTGTATCAATAGCAAAAGTATTTTGATTGATGTTTGGCCCTGGATTGACACTAGTTTGAGAAATAATTCGAGTGCTAATTGTCGATAATGATAGGTCGACGCCAATCAAGACAGCGTCACTAATGGAATTTTCAGTCACGATTAATTGTTGGCTTGCAGCGTTATAAGCAACACTCAGAGGGTTTTCTACGCCTACGTCAGGAGTATCAATATTGGCCACAATGGTACGGTTGCCATTATTGAGGTCGACGGACATTACACTGTCTTCTTTGTTATCGACAAGATAAAGCTGATTGCTAGATTGATCAATGCTCGCATCTAAAATATTCGCGAAAGCGGGACCGCTACCAATTCCTGAACCGGATAATATTTTTCGCTGCCATGTAGCCAGATCCACCTCGATAATGGCTTTGACACCTAACAATCCCGCATCAGTAATAAGCAAACGATTAGCATTTTTATCCAATGCCAAGCCC
>JBNKUQ010000020.1:0-39676 GCA_050298695.1 Cellvibrionaceae bacterium | reverse complement strand
CGGTTTACCCTTGGATGGCGGCCCACCACTGCCCCAGCAACACTACTGCAATATCCACGGTAAGCCCTTAGCCTTACACGAAGTGAGTGGCACATCCGGTATTCTCGAAACCGGTATCAAAGTCATCGATTTACTGTGTCCTTTTGTCAAAGGAGGCAAGGCTGGTTTGTTTGGTGGCGCGGGCGTGGGTAAAACGGTGTTGGTGATGGAGTTTATGCGCGCAATGTCCCACTTGCATCAGGGGGTTTCGGTTTTTGCTGGTATCGGCGAGCGAATCCGTGAAGCTCATGAACTCTGGCATGAAATGCAAAACGCGGAAGTGATGGATCAAAGTGTATTGGTCTTTGGGCAGATGGATACCTCCTCCGGTGTGCGTTTTCGTGTTGGACTGTCGGCTCTGACTTACGCTGAATACCTGCGCGACAGTCTTCATAAAGAAGTATTGTTTGTCGTGGATAATGTTTTTCGTTTTGTACAGGCAGGCAGCGAAATTTCCAGCCTCTTGGGCAGAATGCCCGCAGCCGTTGGCTATCAACCCACGCTGGCGACCGAAGTGGCCGAGCTGGAAGACCGCATCGTTTCCACCAATCGCGGCGCCATCACATCCGTTCAAGCGGTCTATGTTCCCGCCGACGATATGACAGACCCTGCGGTCAATGCCATTCTTGGGCATTTGGATACCACCGTCATTCTCTCCCGCGCCCAAGCGGGCAAAGGCATCTACCCTGCCGTTGACCCTCTACGTTCATCCAGTAAAGTCATGGATCGCCACACCTTAGGCGATCGTCATTACCAAGTGGCACAGGGGGTGCGCGAGAATTTAGCCCGTTATCGCGAACTAGAAGACATTATCGCCATGCTCGGTGTTGAGGAACTATCAGCCAAAGACCGCTTAATTGTCGCCCGAGCCAGAAAACTACAGCGTTATTTAACCCAGCCCTTTCACTCAACGGCCAAACATACGGGAATGAAAGGTGTGGTAGTGAAACTTGAAGATACCATCAGTGACTGTGAAGCTCTGCTTGCTGGGCATTACGATGAACTCGATGAAAAAGCCTGTTATATGGTAGGCCGCCTGCCATGACCAGCTTCTCACTACAATTACTCGACCCGACTCAAACACAGTGTATCGATAACCTACAGTCATTTATCGCCGAAGATGCATCCGGTAGTTTCGGACTCTTACCCGGGCATACCCGTTTTATTACCGTACTACCACCAGGGTTAGCGCGCTATCAAACCCAAGATGACACATGGCATTACATCGCTTTATCCAGCGCAACCTTATATTTTGCGGACAACACACTGCGGCTCTCTGGCCAACGCTTCTTATTATGTGACGATATCGAAACCATCGAACAAGTGCTGCGGGAGACAATAAACCTGGAGCAGCAAAACTTGGGAAATCTAAGCCACAATGTTAGACGAGTGGAAGAGGAAATGTTTCGACGTTTATCGCAACTTGACGAACATAACAGAGAGGTTTTCCCATGAATGACCGCCAATTACAGCAAAACCTTTCCGAAAAAGTTCGCCGCTTACAACAAACCAAGCTCGATAAACCCACCTTACTATCACAAACGGCTTATCTGGGTACTTTGGGGTTATTGTCCATTTTACCGATAATTGGCGGTGCCTATTTGGGCCGCTGGTTAGATAGTTTAATAGAGGGCTATTCAGTGCGCTGGACTATGAGCTTAATTATTCTGGGAATTGCCGTTGGGAGCTTTAATGTTTACTGGTTTATTCGAGAACGCGAATGAATAATAGTGAGCTTTCCGCTCAAATCGTTTTTAGCTTGGGACCACTGACTATCAGTGACACAACCCTCACCTCTTGGGGTATTTGTTTGTTATTGACCATTTCAGCATTTGTGGGCACGCGCCGTTTTACAAACACACCTGGCAGTTTACAAACGGCCCTCGAGAATATCCTATTTACCATTGAGGCCGCCATTGCCCAAGTGGCTCCGCAACACGTTCGCACCTTGACACCGTTTATTGCGACGCTGTGGATTTTTTTAGTCTGTGCCAATTTAATTGGGTTAATACCCGGACTACATTCGCCCACGCGAGATTTATCTGCCACCAGTGGTTTAGCAATCGTGGTTTTTTTTGCAACCCATTGGTTTGGCATTCGCGACCAAGGCCTGAAGGCGTATTTGCGTCACTACTTGCAACCCAATCCGATGTTATTGCCCTTTCATATTATCAGCGAGATGACACGGACCTTAGCCTTAGCGGTACGTCTGTTTGGTAATATGATGAGCTTGGAAATGGCGGCTTTATTAATTTTAATGGTCGCGGGCTTTCTCGCTCCCGTGCCGATTTTAATGCTGCATATTATCGAGGCCCTCGTGCAAGCCTATATTTTTGGTATGTTGGCACTGGTCTATATTGCGGGAGGCTTGCAATCCCATCAGCTTATTCATCAACAACTCAGCGCAGATAAGTCCAGTAATTCAACAGCAACACTTTCTAACTCAAACTCAAGTCATTCCAACGAGGAGAAAAAAACATGAGCGATTTAACGTGGTTCAGCCTTGCGTCGACCGTCGCTGCCTTAGTGGCTATTGCTCTAGGTGTGATTTTGCCGGCCTTTGCCATGGGGCGTGCCATTAGCAGTGCATTGGAAGCCTTGTCCCGTCAGCCTGAAGCCGAGCGCACCATCATGCGCACCTTGTTTATTGGTTTGGCGATGATTGAGTCTCTGGCCATTTACGTCTTAGTGGTGGTGTTGATTGTGCTGTTCCGTAATCCATTGTTGGAATATGTACTCGGTAATACGCAATAAATTAATCGAGGATTAAATTGTGGAATTAAATTGGTCGACCTTCGCCTTGGAAATACTGAATTTTCTGGTGCTGATGTATTTGTTGAAGCGTTTTTTTTATCAGCCAGTGATGAACGTAATCGATCAGCGCCAGCGCCGTATCAAACAGCAATTAAGTACTGCCGAACAGCGTGAGCGCGATGCCAGAGCATTAGAAGAACGCTACCAACACCGGCTAGACGAATGGGAAGAAGAAAAGCAACAGGCTCACCAGGAGCTGATGCAAGATCTCAGGCGCGAACGTGAGCAGACTCTCGAAGCAATCCAACAAGACATTGACAAAGCCCGCCAACAAGCTGCAACCCTTGCCGAGCGCCAACAACAAGACCAAATAATCCAAACCCAGCAAACCGCTTACGATCAGGCATCTTATTTTGCTGCCCGCTTACTGTCGCGACTGGCCTCACCGGCTTTAGAAGCGAACATTATCGAATTAGTACAGGACGATTTACGACAACTACTCCCAGCACAACAACAAAACCTCATTAAAGCCAGCGAAAATAGCACACACCCGGTTGAGATTATTACCGCCTTTCCCTTGGGAACCGAGCAGCAACGACAACTGCAAATCATATTGGGAGAGCACTTGGCAACCAATCCACAAGTTATGTTTCGACAATCTTCCGAATTAATGGCAGGCATACGCATTGGTATTGGTGCTCGGCGATTAGAAGCCAGCCTGGCCGATGAGCTGCGTTATTTTTCTCAGCACAGCCACATCATGCAAAGAGAAGTGCCAAAAAGAGCACAATGATGAATCCCACTGCCCCCTCAAAACACAGCAACATCCTGAAGCAGCGACAAGACTGGCTGAATGATTACCGCTTTAGCTTACGAGTATCAGAAATTGGCCGAGTGGAATCCGTGGGTGATGGTATCGCCTGGATCTCGGGTCTACCTTCCGCTGCCATTGACGATATCCTCGCGTTTGAAGATGGCAGCCAGGCGGTGGTACTGACCCTGAACCAACACAACCTAGGGGCGGTATTACTCAAACAAACCGAGCAATTGACAGCGGGTACCATAGTACATCGCACCGCCCACGCCCTCGATGTACCGGCAGGTGATGGCCTACTCGGACGTATGGTAGACCCCATGGGCGAGCCCTTAGATGGGCTTGGGCCCTTAACTGACATCAGCGCTTATCTGCCCATGGAACGTCCCTCCCCTCCCATCATTGCCCGTGATTTTGTTAACCGCCCGCTCTACACAGGCATTAAAGCCATCGACACCTTGATACCCATTGGCAAAGGCCAACGTCAGTTAATTATTGGCGATGAAGGACTTGGGCGTAGTTCAATTGCCTTAGATGCCGTGATTAACCAGCGAGGTAAAAATGTCATTTGCGTTTATGTCTTGATTGGACAGAAGCGATCAGCGGCCATCCAAACCATTCAGATACTGCGAGATTTCGGGGCCATGGGCTACACTACCGTCGTGGTGGCCGAAAGCAGTGAGCTGCCAGGACTACAGTATCTTGCCCCTTTTGCAGGCTGTGCGATGGCCGAAGGCTGGATGAACCGTGGACGCGATACCTTAATTGTCTACGACGATCTCAGCACTCACGCCAAGAAATACCGCGAACTGTCTCTATTATTGCGTCGCCCACCAGGGAGAGAAGCCTATCCTGGGGATATTTTTTCCGTACATGCCCGCCTGCTGGAACGCTCCACCTGCCTAAACGCCCAGCATGGTGGCAGCAGCATGACGGCACTGCCAATTGTGGAAACGCTGGAAGGTGAAATTGCGGCTTACATTCCCACTAACCTCATTTCTATTACCGATGGGCAGATTTATTTGGAGCAAAAACTGTTTGCGGGTGGGTTTCGCCCCGCCATCGACATTGGCCGCTCGGTTTCGCGCATTGGCGGTCAAGCGCAACATCCGAAAATTAAAGCCGAAGCCGGACGTATGAAATTGGACTATTTGCAATTCTTGGAGCTAGAAAGCTTCACACGTTTTGGCGCAAAACTGGAGGCCAGTATGGCCTTGGCAATAAAGCGGGGTCATTGCCTGCGCAGCTTATTAAAACAAGAGCGCCTCTCCCCTATCAGCGCGGAATGCCAACTGGCTTGGCTAATTGCCTTTAACGAACGCCTATTTGATCACATTGATGAAGAGGCGCTGGCGAATACACTCAACAAACTATTTAACACCATCAAAACATCCGATCTGAGCTTAGATAGTGATCGCAAACAGTGGCTCACTGTTGTGCAAGGGGTGTGTGAGCATGCCTAATCGCCGGGCTTTACTGCAACACCAACAGCAGTTGGGGGATATCACCAATATTGTTAATGCGATGAAAAATCTCGCATTCTTAGAAACGCGAAAACTCAACCAAGGACTGGAGCATCTACAAAATACCTTAAGTGCGGTCGAAACCGCTACGGCGGATTTTCTACAGTTTTACCCTGAACACGCACTCCGTCCAGAAAGCACCGCTGAATTGCGGATTTTCTTTGGTAGTGAACGCGGATTTTGCGGCGATTTTAACGGGGCTTTACTCGCGAACCTACAAGAGCACCCGCCTTTTGCAGCGATCGCCGTGGGCTCAAGGTTGCATAATCTTCTCAACACGGATGCTGACAAGACCCGCTCTCATATCATGACAGTTACTGGTGCTTCGGTCGCAGAAGAAGTGAAATCGACCCTGGCGCAATTAATGGAAGCCATTGCGGATATTGAAAGCAAACACCCGAAACAGGTGTTTACCCTTTCGGCACTATACCACGACAACCATCGAGGACTTCGTCGCCAAATATTGCTGCCCCCTCCCATCGAGACCTCAGAAAGCATGCCCAATTATCAACAAGCACCGCTTATCTACCTTGACGCAGAAAATTTATACCGCGAACTCTCCCATCATCGGCTCTCTATTGCGCTACAACAGATTGCCGCATCCTCTTTGATGGCAGAAAATCAACGACGTATTCAACATATGGACGGTGCCGCCCAGTATTTAGAAAAAACACTGAATGACTTATCGCGACACTATCAACAACTACGCCAAGAAGAAATCACTGAAGAGATTGAAATGATTACTTTAAATAGCCTTGGTGATACCTGGGAAGTTAAGCATGAAATTTAAGAACGGTATGTTAGTCCGAGTTGCTGGCATCACTTCTTTAAGTCTGTTCGGACTCAATGACTGCGGTTCGACGAGACCAGTTTGGTTGGCTATGGTTTTACCAAAAAATTGCAAAGCGGTCATAACGCCCATTTATTGTTTACAAGCCTTGTATCGATGATCGCCGCTTTTAGTTATCGACAAACCCTGGACTAAATTTGCCAATAGCTTGGCACCCATTTTCTTTCAACGAAAAATACTATTTTTTAACACGCCCTATGAAAAATCACTCCTCTCAAAAAACGATTGACGCTACCGATAAAGCGATATCTTTAGGACCATTTCAATTGCGATTGCCATTTATCCACTACCGTTTTGAATGGCCTGACTATATGCAAGGTTTATTAATGTGTGCTGTCGATTTAGCAGCCATCCCACTGATGATGGAAATCTTGGGTATGCCCTTTGAAGCAGCTCTTGCCATCGTGATGCTTAATGGATGGTTGTATTTATTGCACCATTTATTAGGTGACCCCGTGGTGCCAGGTTGGATCACACCGGCAATTCCCTTATTGATTGCTTATGTACAAACCTTTCCCGAAGGTGATATGCGCATCTATGCACTGGTTGCTTTTCAATTACAACTTGGCTTACTGAGTTTATTTTTAGGGCTGACGGGATTAGCTGAACGTGTCGTCTCTTGCATTCCACGAGCCATTAAATCGGGGATTATTATCGGTGCAGGATTTGCCGCAATTCATGTAGTATTTAAAGAAGGCGGCCGTTTTGATTTATTTCCCGTAACGATTACGGTAGGTGTTGGCCTCGCCTTTTATTTAATTTTTTCACAACACTTTTCACAATTAAAGAACAAAAATAAATTTTGTAATCTCTTAGGCAAACTGGGTATCTTGCCAATTATTTTACTCGCGGTCATCATCGCACCCATCGCCGGTGAGGCAACCTGGCCAAATTTGCACTGGGGTTTTAGTCAGCCTGACTTTGCGTTGTTGTTTCGTGAATACACAGTATTTGGTGTTGGCTTCCCCCCAGCGACTGTTTTTTTAAGTGCCCTACCCACCGTTCTTGCTGCCTACATCGTTCTTTTTGGCGATGTCCTCCAAACAAAAGCCTTAGTGGCCGATGCCAATAAATCCATTCCAAACGATTGCAATGATTACCGGCCAAATAGAGCCCATTTAATTTTTGGTGGCCGCAATGCCTTTATGAGCCTGTTTGGCCCAGATGTGGTGATGTGCGGCCCACTGTGGGCAGCCATGCAAGTAGTGGTGGTTGAGCGTTACAAAGATGGTAAAAAAGCCATGGAATCTTTGATTAGTGGTGCAGGCTCATTTCGTTGGGGAACAAATACGGGTTTACTGTTCTTACCGATCGTTAGTTTAGTGCAACCTATTTTGGGAGTTGCACTCGCGTTAACCTTACTGATTCAAGGCTATGTTAGCGTACGTATTGGCGTGTTACAGGCGAGAAGCCAACGAGATTTAGGAATTGCTGGCATGATAGCGGCTGTGTTGGTCGTTAAGAATACTACCTGGGCTTTTGCGGTAGGTATTTTACTTTGCTTATTAATTTATGGGCGCAACTTTTTTGAAGGCGAAGACGATGATACTTTCAGTAATCATCAGTAGTGTTTTTTTATATAAAAAGGCAAATTCGCGTTGAAGTATACCTATAGCCCCCTCGGCAGCAATACTCTCACCTCTGCCTATGGAGCAAAGTATTTATCAACATACTTAAATAACTCTAAATCAGCCTTATCAATGGCCCGCCCGAGAGGATTTGAACCTCTGACCTGCCCCTTAGGAGGGGGCTGCTCTATCCAGCTGAGCTACGGGCGGAATCTAGAAAGTAATTGATTATTTATTAAAATCAGATGGTTAGCAATTTTTTTTGAGACCGGATTGTACTCGTTTAGCCATAATGAGTCATGTCTGTACATGGTTTTCCTGTGTCTATACTATTACCGTTAAACACTACGAACACGCGACCGCCAAAGTAGGAACGCTCATTTCCTGTCGCCAACGGAGCGCTAATTATGGCACAACGTTTCACGGCTACCTACCTCAAATCCCTAGATATTAAAAAATCACGTTATTATGTGAGTGCTGATAAAAACAAAAGGCTTGTACGTTGCCGTTTATCCAAGCGGTAATTAAAAGGATAAAAATGTAAGTAGTATTACAAATACACCCTGTTTTTTTAAGGTGTATTGGTAATGGCTTGTTCGAGTGATATGATTTGAATCTCCCAGGTCCAACAAAATGTTCGGGACATTTTGATCCACGATAGCGTCCTACAGGCAAGTAAAGCAATTCAGAGTATCAACCTCCCCTGCTTATCTGTTATACTCCGTGGCTTCGACCTGCCCAGTTACTTTGTACTCAAGCTTTGTCACCCAGTTAACCCTAATTCAGCCTGCCATTCACCTACGAAAATAGGGGATATGGACTATGTGTTTATTTAGTAGTTTGCTGTTGATGGATAAACGATAATTTCAGTAAAAATACTGAATAGAAGAATAGTACTCGCTAGTAAACAGTAGGCTTCTTTGATCGTTTAACATCAGTTGTGAACTTAAAAATATGACATCATCTAACACCCCTTCATTTTCGGACTTAGGCCTTCCTGAGACTCTTTTAACGTCTCTAGCTGAATTAGGCTACGAAACCCCCTCTCCCATACAAGCGGCCAGTATTCCCCAGCTACTCAAGGGGCGTGATTTACTTGGACAAGCGCAAACAGGGACGGGTAAAACAGCCGCATTCGCGTTACCCATGCTCACTACGCTTGATCCTAAAAAGTCGTATCCCCAACTACTGGTATTAGCGCCTACCCGAGAACTTGCTATCCAAGTTGCAGAAGCCTTTCAGCGCTATTCCCGGAATATGGGCTTTAGTGTATTGCCCATTTATGGAGGGCAATCTTACGACAATCAGTTACGCCAGTTAAAGCGCGGAACTCAAATTATCGTCGGGACACCAGGGCGTGTAATGGACCATATTCGTCGCGGCACACTTAAATTAGACAGACTACAAGCTCTCGTCCTTGACGAAGCGGATGAAATGTTGCGCATGGGTTTTATCGATGATGTTGAATGGATACTGAAACATACCCCTGAGCAACGACAAATTGCACTGTTTTCAGCAACCATGCCTAGGGAAATTGAAAAAATTGCCAATACTTATCTAGATAATCCGGCACACGTTAAGATTGAAAACAAAACCGCTAGCGCCAGCACGATTCGTCAACGCTACTCTCTCGTTAATAACAACCAAAAATTGGAAGCATTTACGCGCGTACTCGAAGTTGAAGACTTTGATGGCGTTATCGTATTTGTTCGAACCAAAATCGCAACCGTTGAAGTTGCCGATAAACTCTCCGCACGCGGTTATCGCTGCCAGGCATTAAACGGCGATATTCCTCAAAATCAACGTGAGCAGATTGTCGAAAAAATTAAACGCGGCAAATTAGATATTTTAGTTGCTACCGATGTTGTTGCTCGAGGCTTGGATATTGAACGCATCAGTCATGTGATTAACTTTGACATTCCTTTGGATACAGAATCCTATATCCACCGCATTGGTCGTACTGGCCGTGCGGGCCGTGCAGGTGAAGCGATTCTTTTTGTCACCCCTCGCGAACGCCGCCTACTTAATGCCATTGAACGAGCAACTAATAGCCCTATGGAAGCCATGGCTGTCCCCAATGCAAGTGATGTTAATAAAAAACGAGCGATTAATTTTAAACAGCAAATCGTAGAAACCATTGATCATTCTGATTTAACGCTTTATCGCCAACTCATTACCGAGTTCATTCAGGAAAGTGACCACGATACAGAAACCATTGCCGCAGCACTGGCTTCTATTGCGCAAGGTGGAAAGCCTTTATTTACCACCGAGAAAGAGTTTGCCCCTGCTAAAAAAGATTTTGATAGAAAGAAAGATCAAGACCGACCACGCCGTGGAGAAAAAGGCTCGCGCACTAAAAATAAAGGTAAGAAATACCAAACCATCAATGAAGATATGCGTAGTTATCGGATCGATATCGGTCGCAATGACGGAGTTAAACCTGGCAACATTGTTGGTGCAATTGCCAATGAAGCGAATATGGATAGTAAATATATTGGGCATATTAAAATTGGCGACACCCACACCACTGTGGATCTGCCAAAGTCCATGCCGAAAGCGGTTTTAAATAAATTAAAGAAAGCCTATGTTTGCGGTAAGCCAATGAATATTGCAGAGCTGTAATAAAACTAGCTGAATTACTTTAAAATACGACATAGAACGGGACAATGAATTTAATTTTATTGTTTAAAGAAGACTTTATTAACCCGCACCAAGTGCGCTTAAACGGTCGGCGTTTAGCGCATATCAATGCCGTTCATCGGGCTACAACGGGTGATACATTAACGGTTGGACTGCTTAATGGCTTAATAGGAAGCGGGACAATATCCCAGATTGATCACACTTGTATCACAATGGATGTGGCACTCACTACACCACCACCTATCCCGCTCCCACTCACGTTAGTATTGGCGCTACCCCGCCCGAATATGCTCAAACGCACACTACAAACCTGTGCCACCATGGGCGTTAAAAAACTGATTTTACTCAATACCCATCGCGTTGAAAAAAGCTATTGGCAAAGTCCTCAACTTAGCAAAGAAAATATTGAACACAACTTTATTCTTGGCTTAGAACAAGCAAAAGATACCTTAATGCCTGAGATTTATTTTGAAAAAAAATTTAAACATTTTATTGAAAACAGGCTTAATACTCTCTGTAAAAATAAGCTTGCCTTAATCGCTCACCCCCATAGCAAGAACAACTGCCCAAGTCAGTTGATAGAGGAAACTATTTTATTTATTGGACCAGAAGGTGGTTTTATCGAGAGTGAGGTAGAACAACTGAAACAAGCCGGTTGTAAAAGTATTCATATAGGAGAGAGAATACTAAGAGTGGAAACTGCAGTACCAGTGTTACTTTCTAAGTTGTTCTACTAAAATTTTTATAGTGGCCTTAGTCATACTCTTGTTGTGATTGCGGAGGCCGACCAGGCTCAACAACACTTCCTTCAGATAACAGTACAGCGCTCTCTGCTGCCTCCTTACTTTTACTCTGCACAAAATACGTATCTTGCTCTTTATAAATCAGTGTTTCGTTCGCTTGCAATAGTGTAGGCTCTTTTTCCAAACGGTGCTGGTAAATAACGTTGTTAGTCAAAACGCGCTTCACATAATTGCGCGTCTCAGAAAAAGGAATGAGTTCAATCCAAATATCAGCGGGCAATGGCTTACTAGCGTACTGTATCCAGTTTTCAACACGGTGTGGCCCAGCATTATAAGATGCGGTTGCCAGTATACGATTGTTAGAAAAACGCTCTGACATGGCATCCAAATAGTGGCTACCGACTGTGATATTAGTAGCAGGTTTAAATAAATCATTCACACTGTTATAAGATAACGAAAACTGTTCGGCCGTTTCTTTTGCTGTATCTGGAATAATTTGCATTAAACCTCTAGCATTAGCGGAAGAGACAGCTTTATGATCAAAGGCACTTTCTTGCCGCGCTATAGCCATTAACCAATCAGCATTGATATCAAGCTGTGCCGATAATTTTTCAAACTGCCTACGATGAGCTAATGGATAACGCGTACTTAAAAATCGATAAGCCTCTGCATCTACTGCAGAATTAATGGCAAAATGGTACATGCCCCACTGAAAAGCCAAAACAGTTGCTGCCACTTTTTCTTGTCTACCTAAGGTAGACATGACTGCAGCCCACTCTTTTTCTGCGGCATCTACATTATCTAAGGCAAATAGTTCATATGCTCGAACAACTCCGGGATATTTGGCCAGTATCGATAAAAAAGCTTTATCATAAGAATGGCTGCCAAGCTCAATTCGATAAGGTTTTTGCAACCTATCAGCCGCCAAAAAACCATAATAACTTCTATTATCACTGAGCTTTTGATAAATTTCATTCGCAGAATTAACGCTTGCTTCGCTTTGCTCTAAAGCCCTGGCGCGCCAATATTGCATCGACTCTGAGTCTTGTGAATTACCAGAGTGAGAATCAATAAATGCCAACACATTTTCCCATTCTTCTCTATGAAGATAGTATTGAAACGTTAGCTCATCAAAGTAGCTAACTTTTTTATCAATCTTAGCGTTAATTGCAGCATCGAGGGCACCATCAATTCCTTTTCGAATATCCAAAATGGCCATTGATTGCTCAATTTTTTGAATACGATAAGGAGTCAACCACTGATCGATATCAGCTCTTGCTAATTGTGAGCGAACATAATCAACATCGCTGTTAACCAAGGTACGTAGCGCAGAGTAAAAAAATTCTTGGTGCAAACGGTCATTAATATTTAGCTCAAGATCTTTAATCAATTCAGGATTTTTTCTCAAGCTATTGTATACATCGGCATATGCTTTATAACTTTTCCCCAAAAAGCGTTTATAGACATAATCCGCAATATTGTGCTCACCGTAACGTATCGCTTTTCGATAGCGCTCCCACGCCAAACGACCTGGCTTACCTGGCTGTCTTAACCATAATGAAAATAAAGCATCACACTCTTTGGGTTGAGAATAAGCAACCGGCCATTTTTCTTCTGCTATGGCAAAAGCTTCTGTGTAACGAGCCTCGTGGTAAAGTGCTTCACCGTAATAGCAATCTAAGACTGTTGTTTTATTTGCAACACTCGCATATTCGCTAATTAGCTTCTTCCACTGCTTATTGCGCCCTAGATTTTCAACTCTAAAAAGATCCAAGCTATGAGCAATATGAGGATTATTAATTTGATTTTTTAAATCAGATATCTGTGCCTGGGTTATTTGCGATAAGGATGTTAAATAATGGAAGCGTAAGTAGCTGTAGAGAGGATAATCAACCAAGTCTTTAGAAAGTGCATCATAAGTTTCATAATCTTGTTGCTTTAAGGCTCTTACCGCTTTTATATAATTCTTTCGTTGAGACGCATAATCAGGTTTTGCTGTATAAGCCGCTAATGCATCATTGATTGGCAGAGCAATAAAGACTAGCCCACAAAGCAAGAGAGTTATAAAGGATCGAAAAGGTAATTTGGTGGGTAAAAAGAATCCGACTAGGTAAAACATATTCGTCCTTGACTAACAGAGCTTTTGTGGATGAAGACTAAGTAAAACTGCGTCACATTCTAACAGCTAAGTAACACAAAGTGTAGCGCTAGTTATTTACTTTGCCCGTTGTTAGTTAGAAGAATCAAATATTGATAAAATTAATTTTAGCGTCTGAACCCAACCACTGGGCAGCGCGCTCTTCCTGAGCCTTATCTAGATTACCACTTTGAACGGTTTTATTACCCGCTTTCACATCCAGCGCTTGAGATCGATCTATTGTAAGGTTAATAAAATCATAGATACGGACATCAGCTAACTGCGAAGGTGAGACTTTCGTTAAGGCTGAAAAAATATTATCTGTTCTCCCAGGCTGCTGTCTTTCCCATTCGGCCAACATACTCTTAACATTTTGTCGCTGAAGATTTTCCTGTGAACCACAGAGGTTACAAGGAATAATCGGGAATTGCTTTGCCTCTGCATAGCGAACAATATCGTGTTCTCGGCAATAGGACAGCGGTCGAATCACGATGTTGCGCTTATCATCTGCGAGCAACTTAGGAGGCATGGCCTTTAGGCGCCCACCATGGAACAGGTTTAAAAACAGCGTTTCAACAATATCGTCCTTGTGATGGCCCAAGGCTATTTTGGTCGCACCTATTTCTTCTGCAAAACCATACAAGGTCCCTCTACGCAAACGCGAGCAGACACCACAAGTGGTTTTTCCTTCTGGAACAATTGACTTAACAATACTGTAAGTATCTTTATTGACGATATGATAAGGAACGCCTAATGCCTCTAAATAATTGGGTAATACCTCCTCGGGAAAACCTGGCTGTTTCTGGTCCATATTCACCGCGACCAACTCAAAGTCAACGGGAGCAGATTTTTGCAGTCCCAATAAAATATCGAGCATGGCATAGGAATCTTTACCCCCCGACAGACACACCATCACCTTGTCTCCAGCCTCAATCATATTAAAATCAGCAATGGCTTGCCCTACTTGACGGCGCAAACGTTTCTGGAGTTTATTGAATTCAAGGCGCTCTTTGCGGATGGGATGTGTCGTTTCGCTCATAATTATTAGTACAAAATGAATTTAGGTAATACAAGATGAATTTAGGACGCGCATTGTAGCGAAAAGCAATACCGTTGACCAAACAATCTCCAACATGGGCAAGACAGGTTTTGCCGCCAATGGGCAAGTGCCTTCCTAGCAGACAAATATGATCAATCCCGCCCTTATTTAAAACTTTAAAAACAATGACTTACAAAATCAACAAGCTGGCATAAGGCTTGCTCTGTCCTTTATAAAATCAAAAACTCACTGACTCCCCAATAAAAGGCACTTTTTAAATATGGGCATATTTAACCGCGTATTACATCATTTTATACACCGTAAAACACCTGAAGTAAGCACCCCAAAAAATCGTCTACTGGCACAAATTAATCGCTATGCCTCGCTGATTCGTCTACAAGACGAGCGTCAACTCTTTGAAGTAATCATTGGTGAGCACGCAGATAGCTATCAGAGCATGATTGTAGGTGTCGATTTATATAATCAACAACTGATTATTGATGAATTCTCACCAAGCATTCAAAACCCTGAGGCACTCGTCGGCCACACGGTGGTAATTCGGCATCAAAATCACCAACAAATGCTTAAAATTACCAGTGAAATTATTGCTTGGGACGAGCAATCACGTACCGTAGTAATCAAGCTACCAGACTATGTGGAGTACCAACCAAGACGGCAACAACAACGTATCATTATTGATAGAAAATCACCTCTCAACGCTGTCATAGACCCTATTTACGGGGCACCTTGGCATGCCAGTATCGATAACATTAGTCTAGGTGGCGCACGCATTTTAGTGATGGGAGATTTACGCTCACAACTACACAAAAACAAACCCTTACGTAAATGTGAGATAAAATTGGAAAACAACAGGAGTATCAACAGCCAAGCAAGAGTCAAAGCATTTAGCTACCATGCGAGACCGTTTCGAAGAACAGAAATCAGTATTGAGTTTGATGCGCTACAAAATGAGGATTTATTCAAATTGGAAGCGTTAATTGAACAAGTCTCCATTGCCTAAATCGATTTTTTTGATATTAACCCGGCAGGTATTGGTGCTGGGTTAATTGCGCCCCCCCTTAAAAACAAGGAGTTTCGTACAACTTCGCCCATTTTTGAGGGATGACAGTTAAATAGCTTAGGACAAGCTATTTAACTGCCTGGTTAACAGACGTGAAAAACCCATTGCTTTAGGTTGTAATACACTCACATACAACCTAAAGTACCGCCATGAATCTTGACTTCGATCGCCAACACATATGGCACCCCTACACCTCTATTACCGAACCTGCGCCTGTTTTTCCCGTTGTCCATGCCGATGGCGTGATGTTAACACTGGAAGATGGCCGGCAATTGATTGATGGCATGTCATCCTGGTGGTGTATGCTACACGGCTACAACCACCCCGTATTAAACAAAGCCATTGTTGATCAAACAGAAAAAATGGCTCATGTGATGTTTGGTGGACTCACACATAAACCCGCCATTGATCTCGCTCAAAAGCTGGTCGCTCTTACCCCAGAACCCTTACAGCACCTCTTCTTATGCGACTCGGGTTCCATCTCCGTGGAAGTTGCAATGAAAATGGCCTTGCAATATTGGCAAGTACAGGGAAAACCCGAAAAACAGCGTCTGATGAGCTTTCGCAAGGGCTATCATGGTGATACGTTTGCAGCGATGTCTGTATGCGACCCCTACACGGGTATGCACCACCTTTTTTCTGAAGCAATACGCAAACAGGTCTTTGCGGAATCCCCAAGTGTTGGCTTTTATGAGGACTGGAGCGATTCTGCATTGAATGATGTTAGGCAGAAGCTTCAGCAACACCAACACGAACTAGCCGCAGTCATTATAGAGCCTATTGTACAAGCCACTGGAGGCATGAATTTTTATTCTCCCCTGTTTTTAAAAGGCTTACGGGAACTATGCAACGAATACGATGTATTGCTCATTGCCGACGAAATTGCCACCAACTTTGGCCGCACGGGAGAATTATTTGCCTGCAATCATGCCAATATTAGCCCTGATATTATGTGCCTGGGTAAAGCCCTTACCGGGGGCTATATGACCCTAGCAGCAACCATTTGCACCAAAAAAGTGGGGAGTGTTGCCTGTTCTGGTGAAGCGGGTGTATTAATGCATGGGCCAACATTTATGGCTAACCCCTTGGCTTGTGCTGTCGCCAATGCCAGTATTGAGTTATTGCTTGCATCACCATGGAAAAGCCGTATCGCAGCGATAGAAGCCCTGTTAAGACAAGAACTGGAAGAGTGTCGAGCATGGCCCCATGTGGCTGATGTACGCACTCTAGGTGCTATTGGCGTAGTCGAACTAAAAACACCACTCGATCTGAAAACTTATCAGCCCCTCTTTGTTGAAGAGGGAGTTTGGGTACGCCCTTTTAGCAAGTTAGTCTATCTTATGCCCCCGTTCATAATCGAAGCAGAACCGCTTAAAAAGCTGGCTCAAGGTATGAAGCGCGTTATTCAATCCATCAAATAACGATATCAATCCTCCCGCTGCAGCTTAGGCACAGAGTACTTGCATTCCTAATAGCATTCGCGCGACAATAAATGCTGCAGTGCATTATTTTCTGTTCTAGCACAAAAATCCAATAGAACTGAGGCAGCATAAAATGCTCATAAAGAAAATTGAGGAATTTTTTGACTGCCAAGGTGCTCCAGAAAGCACAAGTTGTAGAGTATTCGCTAAAAATTAGATGTTTAGGTCTGCTCTTTTTAAGTAAAACCATTTCGCAGACAACAGGAGTCATGCAATGAATAATCACCACTCCTCCCTAGTTGCTGGTCTCAGTGATTCAGGCAACCACAAAAATGTTACCTCACCCTATGACGGGTCTGTTATTGGTAGCGTTTCTTCCGTAAATAGCGAAGGGGTTGAAAAAGCATTGACCGAAGCCTATGCCATCTACCGCGACCGAAGTCGCTGGCTGCCCGCACCTAAACGTATCGAAATCTTAGAAAAAACCGCTGCGATTATGACGGAACGCTTCGATGAGCTAGCCATAGAAGCCGCACGTGAAGGCGGCAAGCCATTAACAGACTCCATTGTTGAGGTTACTAGAGCCATTGATGGCGTGAACAACTGTATCGAATGTATTCGTACAGATGCCGGGGAAGTGATCCCTATGGGCATCAACGCCGCCTCAATGAACAAACTCGCCTTTACGACAAAGGAGCCCATTGGGGTTGTAGTGGCTGTAAGCGCCTTCAATCACCCTCTTAACCTAGCAGTTCACCAGATTGCTCCCGCCCTGGCAGCGGGCTGCCCTTTTATTATTAAACCCGCCAGCGCTACACCGATCAGCTGTTTACGCTTTGTGAGCATATTACACGAAGCCGGTTTACCTATTGAGTATGGACAAGCGCTAGTCACCGATACCAATGACACAGCGACACAACTGGTCACCGATGAACGTGTCGGATTTTTCTCATTTATTGGCAGTGCACCCATTGGTTGGATGCTGAAATCGAAGCTGGCTCCGGGTGTACGTTGTGCACTCGAACATGGTGGTGTCGCCCCCATTATCGTGGAGGCAGATGCTGACCTCGATATGCTCTCACCTCTATTAGCAAAAGGTGGTTTATATCATGCAGGTCAAGTGTGTGTATCGGTGCAACGCGTATTTGCACACAGTAGTATTGCTCGCGATTTAGCTGAACGCTTAGCCAAACTGGGAAGTGCCATGAAAGTGGGAGACCCGACTGACAAAGATACTGAAATAGGCCCTCTTATCTCCCCTTCCGAAGTAGACCGTATTGACAAGTGGGTTCAACAAGCAATAAATGATGGTGCAGAATTACTGTGTGGTGGTAACAAATTAGACAATAACTGCTACGAAGCGACTATCTTATTAAATCCGCCTGCAAACAGCACTATTAGCAAAAATGAGGTCTTTGGACCGGTGATTTGTGTCTATAGCTATGATGCTGTCGATGATGCTATTGCTGAAGCTAACTCTTTGATGTTTTCATTCCAGGCTGCTGTATTTACGAAAAATATTGACCAAGCCTTATACGTTTACAAAAACATCGATGCCGCTGCTGTTATGATCAATAATCACACCGCATTTCGTGTAGATTGGATGCCATTTGCAGGACTAAAACATTCAGGACATGGGATTGGAGGCATTCCCTATACCTTTGAAGAAATGCAAGTCAGTAAATTGGCCGTTTTTAACTCTCCCTCTCTTTAACCTGGCTCAAAATAAAAAGGCTCCACAGAATCGCGGGGCCTTTTTAAATTCAATGTCAATTAAGAACGTACCACAAATACCGAGCAATGAGCTTTACGAGATACGTTGTAAGTCGTATGCCCAAAAAATACTCGAGCCAAAGAGCTAGCTCCCTGAGAGCTCATCACTATAAGATCAACGTCCAACTCTTTAGCCGCCGATAATATCTGAGAAGAGGCACTTCCTTTTTTAACAAAGGTCTGCAGGTTTTTATGTCGACCTTTGTACTTTTCACAAAATGTCATCATTTGCTCATTGATCGATTTAGTGATCATTTCATCTATTTCAGCCACCAGTTCCGTATGGCGATTGGTAATACTTTCGCAAACAGTCAGCAATGAAAAGGTTTCAGCAGCATCACCAAATATCTTAAACGCTGTTTCTAAAGCTTCTTCTGCATTTTCGGAGAAATCAATGGGTACGAGAACATGCTTAAATTCTTTTGACATAGGGACAGCCTTATATAAAGTAATGAGTATTACCTTAAAATTTAGCCCATTATCATATAGCGTCAAGTAGCATCACAAGAAAAGGGGTATAAAAACCCGCCACACATAATCTTTTGGCAGGTCTCGATACCCTAACAAATTCGAATATTATTAGCCCTATGCTCAGAATCACCCAGGCCTAATTACCGTTAAAACCTAGCAACCAATACTGAACAGCTTACTTTTCGCGATACTTGATATGTCGTACTCCCAAAAAATACCTTCACAAGTGAGTTGCGTCCTTTAGAGCCCATAATTACCAAATCCATCCTACTTGAGTTTGCTACGTTAATAATTTCTGAAGAAGGCGTGCCGTGGTTAATCATGGTTTTAATCTCTGCCTTACAATCTGGATAGCTGTCAGTGAGCATGCGCTTAAAACGTGTCATTTCAATATTTGCCGATTTAGCCATCATATAATCAATTTCTGTCAAAGGCTCTTCTTGGCTTTTTTTATGGCTGCCCTCACAAACAGTCAAGATCGTCACGCTTGCCGCCTTGTCGCCAAAATATTCCAAGGCCAATTTCATCGCGACTTCAGAATTCTCTGAAAAATCAACGGGAACAAGGATATGTTTAAATTCTTTTGACATAGCACCAACCTTTTAAAGTAAATAAGTAATACTCTAAAACGTAGTCTATAATCCAACCCCGTCAAGCCATTGACTTGCAGCCCATAGTTTTTTTTAAAAAAAATGTAATGCGACAAATAAATAGCACCAAAAGTGTTGCTTCTCATCACTCTGTTTGAGCAATATCTCTAACAACAAAAACCGAACAATGTGCCCTGCGAGAAACCTGATACGTTGTCCCACCAAAGAAGATCGTAGCTAGAGAACCTCTACCTTGAGCCCCCATAACAATTAGATCGACATTCATATCTTTTGCCGCTGTGATAATTTCACTTGCCGCATTACCTTTTTTAACAATAAATTCTAAACAATCCGATTGTTGAGAAAAGCGTTCTTTAAAAGTATCTAATTGTGTTTGCGCCGCTTCATATAGAATGCTATCCACTTCTGTCATAACATGTCGTTGCGCCATAGTTTCGCTAACGGTCAACACAATAATGCGCTCGGCAACATTGCCAAAAGTATCGATTGCTAGTTGTATAGTTTGCTCAGAGTTTTTCGAAAAATCGATAGGCACCAAAATACGGTTAAATTTATGAAACATATTTTCTATCTCTTTTTAAGCATTAACAATTAAATTAGTCTCATTTAAAGACAACGCAAGCTAATACTTAAAAAAACATCTCAAGATAAACAGAAACATTAAAAAAAGATAAAAATTAATTAATTTATTTTTAATAAAGAAAATTTATCCTAGTATTCATTCTGACAATAAATACTAGGAAATCTTAAAAAAGCTTATTTGAAGATTGCCTCAATTAAAATAGGCATTTGAAGTGTCAGTGTGATCAGTAATATCTTTCACACCTTTCATACCGGGTATTTTTTCAATCAATGTTTTTTCAACACCTTCCTTCAGGGTTAAATCAACCGCACTACAACCTTGACAACCACCACCAAATTTCAACACAGCATAATTATCTTCTGTTAATTCTACGAGTTCAACTTGCCCCCCATGGGCAGCTAAACCTGGGTTGATATCATTGTATAAAACATAGTTAATTTTATCTTCCAGGGGGCTATCATCATTGACTTGTGGCATTTTAGAGTTGGGCGCTCGTATGGTTAACTGCCCCCCCATTTTATCCGCCGCATAGTCAACCTTAGCATCTTCAAGAAAAGGTAAGCTCCTGCCCTCAAAGTAGGCCTTAAGTTCACCGTATTCGACAAACTCATCACCCTCCTGCTCTTCACCGGGGCGACAATAGGCAATGCAGGTTTCGGCTTGCGAGGTTCCTGGGTTGGAAACAAACATACGAATACCAATACCCTCTACCTCTTGTTTGGCGAGTAACTCTTGCAAATAAGCCTGAGCAGATTCAGTTATAGTCACCATATTAGCTATCTCTTTGTAACGTGGAGGCAGATACTGCCACAAATAGGCACCCATCTCTACCCCACATAAGGTGGGGAAATGGTAAGATGGGGCTCCAACCGTTAACAGCAATGGCCCACCCTACTTACAAGGGTGGTAAATGGCCTAGTATATTATGAATAAAGCAGAAATCTCTGAAAAGAAAAAAAATCAGCAAGCGGACAACCCAAACCTCTGGGAGGTCATATTGAGCACTTTTGCAGCAGCATTTGGGGTTCAAAATAAGAAAAATCTAGAGAAAGACTTCAAACATGGGAGTATCAAAGCCTATATTATCGCCGGGCTGATATTTACGACTCTATTTGTATTGACACTGATCTTTATAGTTAAGCTTGTATTGAACGGTGCTGGTGGATAACCAAATCATTAAAAGCATTAGAGGTGTCCGTAAATGATTAATCCGTTCTTTGCCAAAGAAGTTGAGTATCAACACCGCAAGTTTTAAGTATTTTCTGTAATTCTTTTTTAAAGCCCCTGCGTTCAGATAAATGCAACTCTTTAAGAAACACTTCCTGATGCTGATAAGCCAAACTATTAATGGTACTCATCAATTGTTTGCCTTTGCTAGTGAGATGCAATTTTACTGAACGCCGATCAAGCTTATCATGCTCCCGCTCAACATACCCCTTGGCCTCCAAGCGATCTAACAAGCGAGTAACCCCTGAGCGATCAACACCCAACTGTTCGGCAATAGCTGCAGGGGTACAAGCCTCTGTGCCCGAAAGCACATTAAGCAACATCCACTGAGGCCAAGTCACCTCATAGTCCTTTAAGAGAAGGTTAAACTGCTCTTGAAGTAGGTTGTTGAGGCGGTGAATCCAGAAAGCAAAGCTATTCTGTAACTGGAAGTCAGGTATCATTGTTCAGGCCAAGTAAACACTTGGCAAAGGCGCAAAAACATAGCTTACTGGCTACTCACCCAAAAGATACAGGCAACAACAAAGACGGAAATCAATACAACAGCGGCGATAGCATCTGCCACGCTATCCCCCTCTCCTGGCTTTTGTGTTTGATGATTATTCATACATAAACCTTTACATTATTGTTATTACAGCGGATTTGAGCAAATTATGCCTCTTAATTCAAGTGCAATGATAGTCATTTCACCAAATAGGGTGCCTTTAAAAATGACTCGAAAGCCGCCAATACCAAAAGAGGCGTTTGAGCAAACCCATTTTTGGAATGCTCTCACGTAGCTTCGACCTCATTCTTTTCTTCAGTTCTTGTAGTACAGCGTGTTGTGGATAAGGCTGAAAATCGCGTTGACATTGCCTCAGTAAGGGAGAAATTTTTTCATAAGATTCTATAAAATTAGAACCTAACAACGCCGACAATACCTTCGCCGAAGACAATACATAATTGGAGATGGGTTCAATTTCATGTAAGTGCAAATAGGCCAAGGGAGAACAATCGACAGGTTCGTCCATCAGCAATTTATCAACAAGGTGCCAAATTAAAATATCAGAGCGATAATTATCTGCGGGCAACGCATACGCTTGGCGTAATAGTTCCCCTCCCTTTTCCCAATGCTTACACCAACGGTTTGCCATCGATGCGTAATACAATATCCATGCTTCGACATCACGACACTTTTCCAGACCTTTCATAAGTTCAGCCGCTTCACACTCTTTATTATTTACCTGGAATTTTAAGTAGGCCAACAAACTCCAGTTGGTAGTATCTTGCTTAATAAAACTGAGTATTTGCTTTTCCAATTTTGTCGCGGCTTGACGCTTTTCATTAATAAGATATCTTAAATAGGCCTCGATATAACGCTGTTCAAATAATGAATCAAAAGAAAATTGGGATATCTTTTTCTCAACATCTTTTAGTTTTAACGAAGAAATATCGAAACGCCCAACGCATCGACCTGCCATAGGATCAAGTGAACCATCTTGATCTTTAATAGCAAGGATAATGCTATTGGCCTTGTCTACAAGCTCAGCTTTTTCAAGATGCAGCCACATATTGTATACAACACTATTATCTGATGGCGGATAAACCAAACTTTTCTCAAAATACGATAAGGCTTCATCACTGTTTTTATTCAACAATGACAATTGTATAGAGCGCAAGAAAACATAAGGATTTTGGTGATGTACTAACAATAAATCTAACGCCCTTTTTACTTCTTCGCTTTTTTCTTTTTCCAGCACATAATCGATATAAGTAAGCGCATTATATTGATCCGATGGATCCAACTCAAAAGCATGCATTAAATAGGTATCAATATCAGGGCTTTCACTGCCAATTTCTTGCAGTTTCTCAGCGCAAAAACACAAAACATTAGCATCATGGGGATAAAGCCTTGCACAATGAGATAAGGCTTTTTCAACTTCGTCTTTGTTATTTATCCGCGCATTCCATAATGCTAAATAACGCCATGCATCATAGTAATGTGAGTTTTTAGTCGCCACATCATTCATAATATCAATCGCGCGTAGCAAATCATCCTCACACGCATACAACCAGGCTTCATTGGCTTGAATGGCAACAGGAACTGAACCACTCCAATAATCCCGACTCACATAACATCGGGCTTCATCGAATTGATTTTGCCTTGAATAGAGGTGAATTAACTTAATACACAAATCGAGATGATGTGGGCGCTGCGATAGATAGCGTTTAATTAAATCGATGGAAGTGGTCTCGTCATCATAAAGCTCAGCGAATACTTCTATTAAATACACATTCTCCGGCCACGATGCGATCGTTTTTTGTAGCTTTTCAAAAAAGTAAGCTTCATCATTTTTTTCTTTACAAAGACTATATAATTTTTTCCAGGCCCAGGTATAGGAAACATCTCGTTCTATCGCCTTTTCTAATGAGTCAAACGCCTCTTTTTTTCGATCTAAATCAATAAACAAATCCGCTAAAAAACCATAGGGGCTTGGCGACATGGGGGAACGTCGAATGGTCGACTGCTGTAATTCAATGGCAGCCTCCAAATCACCTGTCTTTTCATACAACTGACAAAGACTATTCGAGGCCATCGTCCAACCTGGGGATAATTCCAAGGTATACTGTAGTGTTTTAATCGCCGCATTATCATCATGCAACAAGCGGTATATTTCCGCCTTTTCAAAATATAATCGTGGCAATAAGGGAAATTTTTTAATGCCTTTATCAATAAGCGCTAAGGCTTTTTCACATTGGTTTTGTTGTCGCAAGTGAATCACTGATGCCACCCAGCTCTGCCATAAATCAGGCCGCGCTTCTAAAGCATGATTAAGAAATTCACTGATACGTTCTGAATCTATATACCGTTGAGCAATATACTGAAAATCTAAAATCCCTCCGCCATAACTAATTTGGCTCATTAATTCTTGGTGGATAAAATCTAGATCCTGACGCTGAGATTCAATATCAAGACTCGTATCCAATAATCTCTCATAGGCGTAGCCATAATCACAGGATATTTCAATCGCTTTCTTAAAAGCATTATGTGCATTTTCTCGCTGATTTAAGGCTATGTAAGCGTCACCCAAATAACCATAATTAACACTTTCACGATTATTGATATCAATCGCTTTTAAAGAAGCTTCGAGCGCTTTTTGATATTCACCCTGTTCAATTAATACTGATGATAACCCACGCCAACCCCAAGTATCTAATGGATGACTACGACAATAATATTGGTGGGCAAGGTGAAGTTCAGAAAAGTCTGCAGGGTCAATTGTTTGTATTAACAAACGTTGAAGCATGGCATTTTCTGGATATTTATCTAATTGTTGACGAACATAGTTCAATGCTTCTTGATTTCGATTTGCTTCTCTTAACAATCGCGTATAAGAATAATTAGCATTAGAATTCAACGGTTCCCGCTCAATAATTTTTTTGCACGCTGCAAGCGCTTTTTCTGGCTGTAACTGCGCTTCATAAATTTCAATAGCAGCTTCATTAAAGCGTATAGAATGACAATGAGGCTTTGCTTTGCCCAGTAATTCGAGGGCTTTATCAAATTGACTCGTATAGAGAAATTTTCTCGCCGCAAATAATAATAAATCGCCATCCTCGGGCCGCAATTCAATGGCCTGTTTTAAATAAACCAAGCCCTCTTTGGTCCGCTCAAGGCTATCAAAGGCATTATAAAGAGAAATAATAGGTCCAGAACTTCTCGCCCCAAAACGTTTAAAACGGTCAACAAGAAAGTCAATGGCCTCTTCAGTTCTTTTATGAAAACGGGCAGCTTTAAAAAAGCTTTCAGCGTAGCCCTCGTGAGTATCTTCAAGACAGGTACAAAAACGATACAGTTGATAACTGTATTCATATTCGCCTTTATCCCAAAGCGTACCCGCAAAGCCATATAGAGTTTGTGTATGTTGTGGGCTGATCTTTAACAGTTCTCGATATAATTTATCAGTTTCTTGTTTCTTTTGATGATCCCATCGCAACTCATTCGCCAAACGACTTCGAATTAAGAAGTGACTTTTTTCAGCATTAGCAATTTCCTCAAGATACTCTAAGGCCTTAGAAGAAGATCCTAACTCCATCAGTGACGATACGCGGCTAAGCTGGAAGTTGACATCCTCGGGAAATAGTTTGAGTAATTTTTCTGTCGCGTTGAGAATGGCGGATTCATCCCGATCATAAAATGCTAAGGTTCGTTCGCAGACACTGGTTATTCTATGTTCCGGGGCAACCTCTTTGGCTTTGTTCACCACTTTAACTGCGGTATGTCGATCATTTTTGTCCAAGGCATCATTCACTCGATACAACGCATCGTACAATTTTTTGGAAGGTAGATTTAAAACTTTGACTTGTTCTTTTTTATCTTGCGGCACCATGACCATACAACGCGGTCCATTAGCGGCAAAATATTTTTCGCTTTCAGTAATTAAAAATTCCTGTAATCGAGGATAGTAAGGGTCTCGTAGCAAATAGGTTCCCATACTCTCATCATAGCCGACAATAATTTGCAAATGCCCACTACCCGGTTCAACCGTCGCAAGCAATACTGGAATATCCCTATCTATTAATGCTTTTAGTGATTCAAACTGGAGATCAAACTCGCAGGTATACCAGCCTTTTTCTATCGCCCATTTACGTTCATCATACGATTGGGTTCCGCCATAGCATATGGCCTCAATAACGGCGTCTTGATTTTCTTCTCTCCCCCAAAACAAGGACACTGCTGTCAAACTTGCTGGCGCACAGGTCATATTTGCTTGGCGTATAAAGGGAACATCTAACACTCTACGTTTTGAATCATCGCGAGATTTTTTAATCGATGAATTAACTGCGGAATGAAAAAACGATTTTTGCTCTAAAAAAGGCAAGGCCTCACTATACTTTTCCTGGGCACAGAGTAAATCGGCTTCCATTGACTGATGCTGCCTATCGATTTCTTTACCACCGTGTGGCGGCAATGTTTTTAAACGCTCTAAGCAAATGCTGGCTTCTTGGTAAGCGTTTGCATCCATCAATAGGTCAAATAACTGCTTTCCTACCCACCAGGACTCTGATTGTTCCCAAAAGGCCGTGAGCACCTCAATACCTTTCTGCGTATCTCCCGTCAATTGTAAAAGGTGAGCATACTTTTGAATGGCAGGCCGGTAATCAGGAAAAGCGGTGACGGCATCTTCAGTTAGGTTTAGCGCAGCGCTATATTCATCTGCGGCTAGCTTGAGCTGAGCCCCTTGTATAACAACCCAGCGATCATGATCCCCCTTGGGAATAGCATCCAAACATTTTTCCGCCGCAGAAAAGTCGCGATACTGCATTAAAATAGAGGCTTCTTCTGTGGCAAGGTGAGCCAGTTCTTTTGCTGAAAGCTGATAACGTTGACGTATATCGCGGAGTGTATCCAATGCTTTGAGCGGCCCCCGCCAGGTGCGGACTGTGGAAATATAGTAATAAGCCAAATCACTTAAACCGGGGGTTCTGCGCCATAGTTTGAATAACATTGCATCAGCTAAACGATACAAGCCCAAGTGCCCTAAAATGCGAGCCCCCAGTAAGCAAGCTTTATCATTTGGCCATTGCGACACCGGACCAAATAAGCGATGACCAAGATCATAAGCTTGTCGATAAAGCGACTTTTCAAAAAGGGCTTCAATATTCAGAAGGTGTTTTTCAATTTCTTCAGGGGTCATTTGTGGATCCATAAGTACTGCATTTCCTTTGTTGGAGGTCTTTGTTGGAGGTCTTTGTTGGAGGTCTTTGTCACTCTAAAACTTATCACAACAGATAATAACGACTGCTTAAGCGTCAATCAATACAGCCATTTTCCAACAAGGTAAGAATTGCTATACAGGCTTATCTGCTTTATTGATAAGCTTTTACCAAAATAACGTTGTTTCCTCTCTCGCGGCTTCACGCCAATTGCGTTATCCTGCGCTGCATTTTAGTTTAGGGGTATATTCACAATTGCTCCTGTGTCATCCCCGCGAAGGCGGGGATCCATGATTAGTCGGCCTCTTTTGATATGGATTCCCGCCTTGCCCTACAGGAAGTAGGGTACTTCAAGTAACGCAAGAGCGGTTGCTGATCGCGGGAATGACGTTACATATATAATTACATTTATCCAGAGAGTCTTTATGTATCAATATGATCGCTATGATCACCAAATCATCCAGCAGCGCATTGACCAATTTCGAGGGCAAACAGAGCGCTATCTCAATGGCCAACTAAAAGAAGAAGAATTCTTGCCTTTGCGCCTACAAAATGGCTTATATGTACAACGACTCGCACCCATGCTACGCGTCAATGTTCCCTACGGTATGCTCAATAGCACGCAGCTACGTCGACTCGCTCATATTGCTCGTCACTATGACAAAGGCTATTGCCATGTCAGCACCCGGCAAAACATCCAATTTAACTGGCCTAGCTTGGAAGATGTTCCCGATATTCTTGCTGAACTTGCTGAGGTCGAGATGCATGCGACCCAATCCAGCGGCAACTGTATTCGCAACACGACCTCAGACCAGTATGCGGGTATTGCTGCCGATGAACTGATTGACCCGCGCCCCTACTGTGAAATTATTCGTCAGTGGTCCAGCTTCCATCCCGAATTCGCCTTTTTACCCCGAAAATTCAAAATTGCCGTTACGGGCGCTAATCGCGATCGTGCTGCGGTTCAAGTGCACGATATTGGCTTACAAGTCATACAGAATGACCAAGGCGAGATTGGCTTTAAAGTCTTGGTTGGCGGCGGTTTAGGGCGGACACCTGTCATTGGTTCCGTAGTGAGAGAGTTTTTGCCTGAACAGCACTTGTTGACCTACTTAGAGGCTATTCTTCGAGTTTATAACCTGTTTGGCCGACGCGATAATAAGTACAAAGCACGTATTAAAATCCTGGTTAAGGCCATGGGCGTTGAGCAGTTTAGTGAAAAAGTGGAAGCGGAATGGAATCACTTAAAAGATGGTCCCGCCACGCTCACAAGCAAAGAGATAGAGCGCGCCAAAGGTTTCTTCACTGCGCCCGCCTACGATGTGCTCAACGATGATGAAGAACAAGCCAAGTTAGCCGTACTCACTGAAGACAACATCGCCTTCGCCAAATGGTTAACGCGCAACACCTTTAAGCATAAAGTTCCTGGCTATCAAGCGGTTGTTTTATCGCTGAAACCAACAGGGGTAGCACCGGGTGATATCACCGACCGCCAGTTGGATATCATTGCGGATCTAGCGGATCAATACAGCTTTGGCGAAGCCCGCACCACCCATGAACAAAATATTGTATTGGCGGATGTCAAACAGTCTGATTTATTGGCACTGTGGCAAGCGGCTAAAACAGCCGGTTTTGCGACGCCCAATATCGGTACCCTTACCGATATGATTTGCTGCCCCGGTGGTGACTTTTGTTCTCTCGCTAACGCCAAATCTATTCCCGTGGCGGAAGCCATCCAACGTCGCTTTGACAATATGGACTACCTCTATGATATTGGCGATCTAGACATCAATATCTCGGGATGTATGAATGCCTGCGGCCACCACCATGTGGGGCATATTGGTATTTTGGGTGTGGATAAAAAAGGCGCCGAATTTTACCAAGTCCAGCTAGGTGGCAATGCCACAGAAAATGCCGCTCTTGGTAAAGTACTTGGACCCGCCTTTGACGCTGAAGACATCCCCAGCGTCATTGATAAATTATTAACTGTATTTGTTGATAACCGACACGAAGATGAGTTGTTTATTGACACCTATAACCGAATTGGCTTAGCTCCCTTTAAAGAAAAGGTTTACGCTAGCGCCCCATAAAGTAGAAAACATTATGACCAATAAAATGATTAAAGATGGCCAGGTGGTCGATAACAACTGGGCTGTCATTCAATCCTCAGAAGAAGCCATACCTGAAGGCGAAGTGATTGTGCCTGCGGCGGTATGGATCGAACAAACGGAACTCCACACTCGAAAAGATGTGGGCATTTGGCTGAATAACGATATTGAACTGGAGAATATTGCGCCTCAATTACTCGCACTACCCGTGATTGCCATCAACTTCCCGGTATTTATGGATGGCCGCGGTTTTTCCCTCGCGCGCCTACTACGTGAACGTTATGGCTACCAAGGCGAAGTGCGGGCCATTGGGCATATTATTCGCGATCAGCTTTGTTATTTAAAACGCTGTGGCTTTAATGCATTTACTTTTGTTGATCCCAATGTGGATATTAACACCGCTGTCGAATCACTCAATGATTTCACGGAAGCCTACCAAACCTCCGTGGATATGCCTGAGCCATTATTTAGGCGCAAAACCGCTTAAAAAGCCTCCCTTAAAAAATAGGGCAAAAAATAAAATAACAGCGCCTGGCAACAGCCAGGCGTTTCTTAGCCTCTCCTCAACTGATACACTTACTGCTATCCACCCATAATAATAGCGGTCTTATGGAAGCAACTCTCTTTCAGTCTTTTTTTCTTATCTTTACGGGCGCAGCCATTATTGCATCCCTCGCGTTGTATACCCGGCAACCCCTTTTGGTGGCCTATATTATTCTCGGCGCCATGCTAGGACCACACGGCCTAAAACTCATGACCAATGTCGATCTTATTTCAGAGATATCACGCATTGGCATTATTTTCTTATTGTTTTTACTGGGCTTGGATATGCAGCCAAAAGCACTGATATCCGTGATAAAACAAGTGACCCCCATTGCATTACTTAGCTCGGGCTTATTTGCCGGTGTTGGCTACGCCATTGGACTGGTCTTTAACTATACGCCGATTGAATGCATGGTCATTGGTATGGCTATGATGTTTTCTAGCACCATCATCGGTATTAAATTATTACCCACAACCGTACTGCACCACCGCCATAGCGGTGAACTCTTAGTGGGCTTGCTGTTGCTACAAGACTTTTTAGCCATCCTATGCTTAATGGTTTTACTGAGCGGAGAACTCGGTCATGTGGATCTCAAACAGCTCGGCATGACCGTAATATCTCTTCCTTTTGTCGTTTTATTTGCCTGGGGCTTTGTGCGTTATGTTATCCAGCCTCTGCTGAGTAAATTTGACCGTTTCCACGAATATATCTTTCTCTTAGCGTTGGGATGGTGCTTGGGCATGGCAGAACTGTGTGAAACTTTAGGCTTGTCTGCAGAAATTGGCGCTTTTATCGCAGGAATCAGTTTAGCTACCAGCCCTATTTCTCAATATATCGCCATTAATTTAAAGCCTCTGCGCGACTTTTTCTTGATACTCTTTTTCTTTTCTCTAGGCGCCAGTTTTAATTTATTAATTTTGGGAGATGTATTGCTGGCTGCAATTATCCTGGGTGCCATTATGCTCGCATTAAAACCCACAACCTTTCGCTTACTACTCGGTAAACAAAGTGAGAAAAAAGAATTGGCTTGGGATATTGGTTTTCGTCTAGGGCAAATCAGTGAGTTCTCTTTATTAATTGCATTGGTTGCATTCAAAGGCGCACTGATCAGCGAAAAAGCTTCCACATTGATTCAAGCCACCGCGATTTTAACCTTTTTAATTTCCAGTTATATCGTTGTATTCAATCTACCTAACCCCATCGCGGTGAATGATAAATTGCGCCGCGACTAATTTAATAAAGGATAGAGAATGTATCAACTTATTATTGGCAATAAGAATTACTCCTCTTGGTCTCTACGCCCTTGGCTTACTATGAAAGTTGCTGGTATTGAGTTTGAAGAAATCAGTATTGAGCTCCATAGCGAAAATGGCAAACAAGAAATTTTGCAATACTCACCTGCGGGTAAAGTACCCATCTTGATCGCCGATGATCTAAGCATCTGGGACTCAATGGCCATCGTCGAACATTTAGCCGAACGCCACCCTGAAAAAGCACTATGGCCTTTTGCCAGGGATAGCCGTAGCATTGCCCGGGCCGTTACTTGTGAAATGCACTCCAGCTTTACAGAGCTCCGCAATACCATTCCCATGAACTGTCGCAAATTGGATTCGCGCAAAGAAGGTAAACCCGTAAATATCTCTCATACTCTACAAAAAGATATTGATCGCATCAGTCAGATTTGGAAAAACTGTCGAGAAGAATATGGGGAACAAGGCGATTTCTTATTTGGCCAATTTTCCATTGCCGATGCCTTTTATGCCCCCGTTGCTATCCGCCTACATAGCCAAGGGATTCCTATGGGTGAAGTAGAACAAAACTACATTGATCACATTTTATCTCTACCCGCCATGAAAGAATGGATAGAAAAAGGACAACAAGAAACCACGATTATCGAAGCCAATGAAGTCGATTTGCAGTCTTAACAATTTAGAACTAACAACATAAGAATCATCCTTGCCTAGCTACAACACTACGACTATTATGTTTATTACTGCATAGATAATCGTCTATTTAGTGTGAATTCACGTCACTGTTATCTATTTCCAATAAACAATAAAAAGAATATCGCTTCTATCATGAAATACTACTTACTCTGTTTTATTTTTTTATTGGTTCACTTTTCAGCATTTGCAAACAACACCTCAGAAGCCTGTCAAAGAGTGGCCCCTATAAAAGCACAAGCTGAATTTGAAGCCTGCAAGGTCAATAGCGATACTGCCGGGCCAAACACAATTTCTGTCGCCATACGACACGCCCCACCCTTTATTTACGAAACCGAAAATCACGTTACTGGAAAGAAGCAGTTAAAAGGTATTGCTATCGACTTTTGGGAGGAAATTGCAGCACGTTTAGATATTGATTACCAATACCGTTGCTTAAATCTACCCGACACCCTGAAAAATTTGAGCGAAGGCAGTATTGACCTGGCTATCTCCCCCCTCACCATTACCAAAGCCCGCGAACAAGCCTTTGACTTCTCTCACCAATATTTTAATTCCGGTTTAGTTTTTGCGGCGCGCCCAGGTGAATCCCGATTCGATTTTAACAAAGCTTTTAACACGCTAAAAAGTGCATTTTCATCACAATATATCTTTTATTTAGTGATCATATTTTTTACGCTATTACTGATATTTATTTTGCTAGCACTAAAAAATATTAAAATCTATCAAACCATGCCTATTATGGTAAACCGTTCAAAACCATCCATGGTTTTTCATATCATTTTATATTCTATACTCAATATCTGCGGCATTCGCAAAGATGTGTTCGGGTTTGCATCTGTTAGCATGCAATTATTCTCGCTGATCGTTCTTATTTTTGGTATTACCGTATCGGCTAGTTTATTTGGCATGGTAACAGCCGCATTAACAAAGAGCGTAAGCGAAGAACAGACATTTTCAGCCGAAAACATGGAGTCCTATCGTATTGCGACATTGAGTGGCTCAACTGCACAAAGCTTTTTATGCGCATCAAAAAAACAGCCCGTTGAAATAACCCTAACGGATACCTGGCAAGAGGCGCTCAACCAGGTGGTCACAGGACAGCAAGATGTTGTACTTGGAGACTGGGTGCAGCTTGTTTATCTAACCCAACAACCCCAACTAAAAAAACAAATTAAAGTACAAGGTCAATCTCTACAATTTGAGCCCTATGGCTGGGGATTAAAGAGCGAACATCCGCTAAAGGATAGGATCAATCAAGAACTCATTGACCTATTACGACATCAAGCAGGACCAGAGATTATCCGACGGTATATTGGCGATAATCAAATAGACATTCATATCAATTAGGATTTCTTTCGTATAAGTCGTGAGCTTAACCATTTTAATAACAAATTAATAATCGTGGCCGATAGCAAAAACCACGCAGCAACGTAAAGATAAATCCATAACATAGTATTAGGGTCACGAGTCACAGCAATCGCCGTATTGGCGCGACCGACAATTTCATTGACACCAATAACAGAAGCAGTCGATGATGCCATAACAATAATAAGGAAATATTGCGTCCAGGATAATAAAAACATGGGAAAAGCAATACTATTACCCTGATTTATTTCACGATAGAGCCGGTAAATATGGTCAGAAGCAAAACCCGTCACTGGAACCGCTAAGGCAATTGCTGCTTTACACCATGGCGGAAATGCGACTTGCTGACCAAACCAGTCAAATTCCGTCGGAATAATAAAGGCCACATAAAACATAAAAACAAAGCTAGGAATATTGCGGAAAATATCTGTCAAAAAATTACCTACAATATTGACACTCTTAGCGGCCGCATAACGACAGCGCCCCAACAACCATCCTAAGCCCGTCCCTACCACCATCGCCACAATGGAGATTAACAAATTTAAGTAAAACCCTGACAAAAAACTAGGGCTCCAGTTAATCAATTCAGTCCAAATACTGTTCACGACCCCACCTCTTGGGAAGGATGACTGTGCCATCGCTTCACCCAGCGTTCCAAACGATTGAGTAGGAAGATAAAGAAGTAAACAATAAAAAAGTAAAAGACTAAAAGAAAGGTCATCATCTCTGCTTGGGAACCAAACTCCGCGATAATACTATTGGATGATGAAATTAATTCTGGAACAGCAATAGTACTTGCTAAACCAACTGCCTTCACAATATTAACTGAATTGGCGTTCAATCCTTCAAATGCTTGCTGAAAGGCATTGGCAAATAATAATTTAAGGCGATGATTTGCCGAGTGTTGTTTCACCGCGTTTAAGGCCTGATACAACAATACCCCATTGCTAGAGCCGGCATAAAGAGAAAAGATAATAATGGCCACAACCATCGCGTTGAAATGAAAACCGTAATGCAAAGCAAAGAGACCACCCAAACCAAAAAAGACAATATATAAATTTAATAATGGCGGCGTCATACGAAATACATCGTTGACTCTTGCCAAGAGCCAAGCAATCCATTGATAACCTTTTGATAATTTAAACAAGGCAACCCCTATTAGAGAGCCCAATAACAAAGAACCTACAATGGCAGATGCACTGAGTAGTAGTGTTAAACCAATACCCTCTAATAAAGTCGTTTTACTGTAGTCATCGTACAATGGTGGAAAATTAATATTCCACTGGTTTAACAAGTAATTACCGGCTTCATCTTCTGCACCTAAGCCCTTTTTGCTTAAACAGGCCGATGGAAAGTAGCCATCACTCAAACGCTGGCATAGATATTCTCCATTGTCATTTTTCTTATTCCAGAGCTTATTTTGTTCAATGAGAAATTGACTCTGAGGAATATTCCATTTCTTTTCTAGCGCCAACAGTGTTCCACTGCGATGCCAATCAACAATGGCATCTGACACTAAGCGCCCAAAGGTCGTTTCTTTTTCAGAGGTTTTAACGGCGATGGCCCAAGGATTGACCATAATACTATTGAGAGGAATTTTAAAACTGTTCCATTTTTTATCTTGCAACAAACTAATCAATGCCGTATCGTCGTAAACCCAACCTAAGCAGGCACCAAACTGCAAAGCAGCCATAGTATCCAGTGTTCCTTCAAACTCTTTGGCATTTAATAAAAAGCGTTCAATTAAATCTCGATTGAAGTAAGCATTTTTTGTTAAACAAACCGAACGCCCGTAAAGTTCAGACCAACTTCGTAACTGAGTTTCTTTAGGCACCACCACCGTCGCGCCACTAGCATAGTAACTAGGTTCGACAATACCGGTCTGCTTACGACGATTGCTCGTATCCCCCATGGTAGCAATCAGTAAGTCAATACTGCCATCTTCAAGCCGCCGAATGCGGTTAGATGAAGTCACTTTTTTAAGCTCTAAATCAACCCCTAAGCGCTTAGCAATATCGCGGGCTAAATCTACCTCGAGTCCAACAATTTCACCCTCACTATTATAAAATCCCCAGGGTGGATAATCAGTTTTAACGCCCACAACTAACTGATTACGGTTGCGAATATGGGTAATTTGAGGAGATTCAAGTTTCACCTCATTAGCGTTGTTATCGCCAATAGCGGGTAAAGATAAAAATAGACAGAACAAAGAAATAAACGTAAAAAAAGATATATTCATAGGGTATTGAATTAACGCACTTTACAGTAAGTGATGATTCCGTAACCCCAGTTCGCAGGTAAAAATTGACACAGCCGATGGTCTAACCATCCAAGCCAGGGAAAACGAGTGACCCAACTTTCTGGGAGTATACTTTCTGGGAGCTGATTTTCAATAGAAAATCCCGCTTGGTATAACTCCTGTTGAATGGTGTCGACATCGTAAAGGTGATAATAAAAAGCAGTTTTTACCCCCCCGATAATACGACTATAAGTAATACCATGGCTACCCTGTTTTCGTTGCACACAGCGAAAGCGTCGCTTTTTGTTGGGCACTGATACAATCAAACAACCTTTAGTTTTTGTTAAAGACTGTCTTAACTTCACTAAAACCTGCTGGCGTTCTCTAGCGGACTTAATGTGTGATAAAACGCCAAATAATAACAAGGCCATTGATACCATTTGACAACTTTTGAGCGCATCATCTAACTGCTGTACTGTATTCGTTAAAGTGACACCTAATTGCTCATCCTGGTTTAACTGACTACCTAAAAGCTGCAAAGAAACGGGAGAGATATCGTGGCCAATAAAGCGCAAATCCGGATACTGCCTAGATAGCGGCAACAAATAACGGCCATCACCACAGCCATAATCAAGCACATAAGCACCCTTTGACACCAGGTCCAAGTGTCGCCGAATCATTGATAATGTATGTTGATTCGCTTTTGGGTATCGAGACTGATACGTTCGCGTAGTGTAGTAGTGATTATAATTCTCAGTTAATCGACTAACTGCAAATTTAAGCATATGCCAAATAGGTCCAAAGCATGTGAGAGAAAACCTTCTTTGAGTATAGTCATATCGGGCAGAGATGCTAATATAGATTTATTTGCTATTGGGTGAGGTTATCTCGTTCCCACGCTCTACGTAGTAATGTATATCTGGCTGTCAATTTACATAAATTTCAAAGCTTAATAGACGTTCCCACGCAGAGCGTGGGAACGAGGATATATTTTTTAAAAATCATATCAAATAAAAAATCATAGTCACAAACTTTAACCGGTTATATTATCTTTATCATTTTTAAATAATTCTGCTAATTCACGACGGCCTTGCATACCAATTTCGATCACTTTATCTAAATTATCGTGATGCTCCAAGGCTTTTTCCAATAAAGCTTCGTCATGGACGCGAAATAATTCTACGGTTTTTACTGCTTGACTGTGAGTAAAGCCCAGTGCCTGTAACGTTTCTCTTGCAGCATCTAAACTGCTAGGAAAAATTTCTCGAATCACGGTGTTGGCACCGGCAGCCACTAATTTAAGATAATTAACACGGTTATAAGCACGTGCAACGATCGTCATATTTGGATAATGTTCCCTTACCATTTTTATAACCGATTCAGCACCTTCTGCATGTTCAATAGTAACGAGTAAGGTAGTCGCTTTATCAATACCTGCTGCATGTAACACATCAAGCCGAGTAATATCGCCAAAGTAAACTTTATTACCAAAGCGTTTAATAAATTCAATATGGGTGGAGTTATTATCAAGTGCGGTAAAAGGAATATTATTCGCAGCAAGGATACGCCCAGTAATTTGTGCAAAACGACCAAAACCGAGTATCAACACCTCTGACTCTTGCTCGACAACGGGCATAGGTGCCGAAGAAGTATCAGCATTTTTGGTGGGCAAACAATGCAACAAAGCAACTAAAGGAACCGTTAGTGCCATTGAGATACCCACGACTAAATTGACAAGCTCAGATAAGCTACCGTCAATCAAGCCTAGCATTCCAGCCTGGGTCATAATCACAAAGGCAAATTCACCACCCTGGCTAAGTATTAAACCCAATTGCAAGCCTGAACGTAAATTAACACCAGCTAGTCGCATTAAGATGGTAATAATAAAACTCTTGAGCACCATCAATGCCAGAGCCAAACCTAAAATTAAAAAAGGTTTTGACAATAGTAAATTAACATTCAAGGTCATTCCTATCGCCATAAAAAATAAGCCGAGTGTCAAACCTTTAAAAGGCTCGATATCGGTTTCAAGTTGGTGACGAAAATGTGAATTTGCCAACATCATTCCCGCGAGGAAGGCACCCATACCCATTGACAAACCCGATAAATACATCAGATAGGCAGAACCTACGACAATTAGCAGTGCCGTTGCCGTCATCGTTTCGCGGCTGCCAAAACGTGCGACGATTGACAACAAAGGGTTTAATAAAAACTGTCCGGTGAGCAAAACAGTAATAACGGCGAATAGGCCATACCACCAAGGTGGACTACTCATACTCGGACCATCCGCCAGTGCCTGAATAATAAGTAATATCGGAATAACTGCCAGGTCTTGCATTAATAAAATAGCAAAGCCACGACGACCATTAGCAGAAGCTAATATGCCTTTTTCGGCCATCAGTTGAACTGCAAAGGCTGTTGACGAAAGTGCTAAGGCCAAACCTACAATCAATGCAACACTCCAAGAAAACTGCGTAAAACAAAGTAAGGCAATAAACACAGCACTAATGATTAACTGCCCTCCTCCCAACAAGCCTATTTGGTGGCGCATACGCCATAGCTTTTCAGGGTTGAGTTCTAGACCTATCACAAATAATAAAAGCACAACGCCAATTTCAGAAAAGTGCAGAATACTCTCGGGGTCTCCAATTAAATGTAACACTTGGGGGCCAATGGTTATTCCCGCAAACAAATACCCTAGGATAGCGCCTAAGCGCAAACGTCTAAAGAGAGGAACCGCGATAACAGCGGCGATAAGAAAGAATAAAAAAATCTCAAGAGGATTGGATTCATGCATAGATCACAACCTATATCATTACTAAACACTATTTAGTTAGCCCTGAAAAAGTCGTCCATGAACTTTTTCAGGGCGTCGAAGTAAAAATACTGGCGAAAATGCGTCGATTTTCTGATATTTTTGCTTCTCGCATTGCCTACATGGACGCAGGTAATGAGCGTGAGCGGTAGCGTTGGCCTAATCGGCCAATGTCCAACTATCCATCTGACTTATTTTTCTGTACCAACATAAGTAAGCCAAATAAAGTAAGAAAAAATAAAAAAACGATTCCAAGAACACCTAAAATTTTATCAATTACAGCATTACCGAACCACTGTAAATAATGAACCTTATATAAAGTGTTAATTAAACTAGTATCTCTTCCTTTTTGCTTCAGTGACAGTGTTGACCAATCAAGCGTGATAACAACACCGGTATTCATATAAATAGCATCTTTTTTAATGCTCTCTATTTTTCCGTAACGATCTTTATTAGTGGAAATAGCATCTTGAATTAAAAGAGTCATTTCTTGCGTTGAGGGAAGAGGCCACACCGCCATCGTGGTTGGATCAAGGTGTTGCCATTGTCGGTTCTGATAAACTATAAGATGCTCACCTAGAACCGTTTTGTAATATTTAATTTGCTCCCAGGTATTATTCGGCGTAATAATTAAAGGCTTTGTTATAGGGTAAAATTTCGGGCTGATTTTTTCATAAGCAGCAGTATAGCCTGGCTTTATTAAAAAAATAACGCCGGTCAGAGCCCATAAAAAAAGTGGCAATAGCATGATTATGCCAAGTGATCGATGTAAGCGGTTTGGTTTTATAATATTCAACAAGTGCTTACTTGCCCAACCAGCTCTTCATCGCAGGTAGTGAAAATAGAGTGCCGTTATAACTGAGCACAACACTCTCTTCTTCAATTTTTTCTACATATAAACCGCTATCTAATTTGTCGCCTATTCGACGTCTTGCACCATCTAAAATAACAAATCCACTGTTATTGTCAGTCGCATAAATATGAGCACCGTATTCTATGGAAGGAATATCTTTTCTAACATACGCATCTAACTCATAAATAGAAGGAATGGCAGGAACCGTTGACTTAGGCTCTTCAGGCAATGCGGGAGTATCAAAGCCTGTTAACGATGTTTCTGTTTGTAAGGCTACGTCAGAAATCGTTGTCTCTTTACTTTTTTCAAGAGAGACAGTCGCATTTTTATTTTCTGCCAACGCAGTGGTTTTTATCGCTTCCATTGCCTCTTTATCATTCAATTTTTCATATAACTGATCAATTTCCGGCTGCGATTTTTTTTCTAGCGCCTGTTGATATAACAAAATAGCTTCTTCTTTTGCCGCTAAAGCGGCCTTATCTACCGCTACACTGGTGGTTACTGTCACTGCAGGTTGCGCTAATGGTTGCGGCGCTTGATTAGATTTTGATGTATAAAAATACGTAACTGCAAAATAAAGTGCCACTAGTATAAACACAATAATAAAACTAATAACAAACCACTTCCGATTGGACGTAGGCACATCATTATCTAAAAATTCAGGCGCCCGCATCACCATAGCGCTGGCGGAATCGATACTTTGTCGTTCGTTATCAGATTTTTTTAAGGAATCAAGAATATAAGACATAGGACTATTTCTATTAATTGATAGCCGGCCGTAATGGCGCTGTACTAGCGGACTGTTCAGTTAAATTGCCCAAAGTAACGGCAACAC
>JBNKUQ010000019.1:0-40228 GCA_050298695.1 Cellvibrionaceae bacterium | reverse complement strand
AAAACTGAGCTGGATCGTAACCCTCGCGCGCGCAGTGCTGTCATGCGTGTTGCAGAAAAAATTGCGTAATTGAAGTGGTGAAATGGTGATTAAGCATAAGGGTACTAATCAGCAGTCTTTATCTTTGCAGTCGTTGTTGCTGTTGGTTGTTGTCTGGTTATCTTTAATTGCATCAGCTTTTAGTGTTATCTATGTCACTTACGATACGCGGGTTAAGTTTAATTATTTAGAAACTTTGCGACGCGAAGAGAATCAACTCCAAGTTGTTTGGGGGCAATATTTATTAGAGGAGAGCGCCTGGGCAGCCTATGCCAGAGTTGAACAGTTAGCCCAAGAAAAATTATCAATGCAAGTGCCTGAGTCAAAAAATATAATCATGGTGACACCCTGATGAAAGCTCAAATGCATACGGCAAAAATTGTGCGCTGGCGCTTTTACGCCATTGTGTTGGCGTTGTTGGCTTTATTAGGTGCGCTAATTGTGCACTTAGCATCTCTACAGGTTTTGCCCAACGAGATTCGCGGCTACGAATTTTTACAGCAGCAAGGCTTGGTTCGCACTTTGCGCTCAGAAGTCATACCGGGTTTACGTGGTGTGATAACAGATCGCAATGGTGAGCCTTTGGCTGTGAGTACACCCGTTGTTTCTTTGTGGGCAAATCCCAAAGAGTTGATTGCCGCAAGAGATCAATGGTCGGTATTAGTTAAAAAGTTACCAATTAATTTGGCGGACTTGGAGAAAAAATTAACGCGTTTTCGCAATAAAGAGTTTATGTATTTGCGTCGACACTTAACTCCAGCAGATGCCGATGCTATTTTGGCTTTGGATATTCCAGGCGTCTATGGTCAAAAAGAGTATCGCCGTTATTACCCTGCAGGTGAGGTTGCTGCACACTTAGTGGGTTTTACCAATGTAGATGATACAGGGCAAGAAGGTATCGAGCTGGCATACGATAGCTGGCTGGCTGGTGAAAATGGCCAAAAGCAAGTATTAAAAGATTTGCGAGGTCGTACATTTAAAGATGTTAATTTAATCAGTGATGCGAGTGCGGGAAAAGATATTGCACTAAGTATTGATTTGCGTTTGCAGTATCTTGCTTATCGAGAACTTAAAGAGGCGGTTAAGGCGCATCGTGCAACATCGGGTTCTATTGTTTTGTTGGATGCAAAAACGGGCGAAGTTTTAGCAATGGCCAATCAGCCCTCCTACAATCCAAATGATCGACGTGGGCTTAAGTCCAGCGCTTTGCGCAACCGTGCGATGACCGATCAGTTTGAACCTGGTTCAACCATGAAGCCCTTAACGGTTATGGCTGCGTTGGAAACAGGTCGTTTTAATCCAACAACACAAGTTGATACGCACCCGGGCTATTTGCAGGTTGGGCGTAAGACGCTGCTCGATCCTGTCAATTATGGCGTGATTGATGTGCAGAAAATATTGCAAAAATCGAGTCAGGTCGGGTTAACAAAAATAAGTCTTGAGCTTGATGGTGACAGTATTCGCGATATGTTTTTTCGTGTAGGTCTGGGGCAGGATACCGGTACTGGATTTCCTGGCGAAGCAGCGGGCTTGTTACCTAGTCATGCTAAATGGCAGCCCATTGTTCAAGCTAACTTTTCTTTTGGATATGGTTTGTCGCTAACGGCTTTACAACTGGCTCAAGCCTACAGTGTTATTGCTGATGGTGGTCGAAAAAAACCAGTTTCTTTACTGCGTTTAGATAACAAAGCGGTAGCAAGCGAGTCGGTTGTGCAAGCGCGTTATGCCAACCAAGTTGCCTCGATGCTGCAAAAAGTTGTACAGAAAGGCGGAACCGGGACTCGCGCCGGTTTGGCTGCTTATCAGGTAGCGGGTAAAACGGGCACTATTCATAAGGTTGGACGTGATGGCTATGCCGATGATCGTTACTTATCATTATTTGCGGGTTTTGCACCTGCAGATAACCCTCGCTTGATTGCCGTTGTGGCAATTAATGAGCCAAAGCGAGGTCAGTATTTTGGTGGTGAAGTTGCTGCGCCTGTTTTCTCAGCGTTGATGGGTAGAAGTTTACGTTTGTTGCAGATTCCTCCTGATTTAACGGCTGTAAATGATCAAACAGATACCGTGAGTAAAAAAGAACTCGCCTCGATTAAAAAGCAAGGGCCATTAACATGATGGCCACTGAAAAAATAAATGCCATGCCTACTCTTGCGCAGTTACTACCCATGGTTTCATTGCCCGACGTTTTGGCGATGAAAGCAATATCGGGATTGACAATTGACAGTCGAGAAGTTGAGCCCGGATATTTATTTGTTGCGGTACAAGGTTTACAACTTCATGGAAAAACCTTTATTCCTCAAGCGATATCGAATGGTGCAATTGCTGTTTTAATTGATGAAAGCGAAACGGCTGAAGCAGATATCCCTGTCATTAAAGTGGCTAATATTCATTGTCATTTAAGTGAGTTAGCGGGTAAGTTTTATGGTCAGCCATCTTACAACGTGCCAGTAATCGGCGTAACGGGAACTAATGGTAAAACCACGTGCACGCAATTGCTGGCACAGTGTTTTGCTCATTTGAATTTACGTTGTGGGGTTGTTGGAACATTAGGTTATGGTGTTGTTGATAAAGAAAGTGTTAGTGCTGAAAAGAAAAGTAGTGTGCTAACTGAAACGGGAATGACGACCAGTGATGCGATCAGTACGCAAAAAATTTGTGCGAATTTAGTTAAACAAAATGCCAATATAATTGCAATGGAGGTCTCCTCCCACGGCTTATCTCAGCACCGTATTGAAGATATTTTTATTCGCACAGCCGTATTTACTAATTTAAGTCATGACCATCTTGATTATCATGGTTCGATGGAAGTTTATGGTAAAGCCAAGACAAAATTATTTGCTATGCCATCAGTTATTGGTGCGGTTGTTAATATTGATGATGGCTTTTCCCATGACATTATTCAGTCACTAAGACCTGATGTGGAATTGATTACCTATGGATTGAATCATCAGGTCGCAGCGTCTATCGCATCCAATGCCCACTTCACGGTTAAATCCATTGTTAGCAGTGGTCATGGCATTAAAGGCGTATTAGTCACTCCTAGTGGCGATTACTCTTTTGAAACGGCATTGGTTGGTCAGTTTAATATCAGTAATTTGTTAGCGGTTGTTGCAACGCTTTATGTTAACCATTATGAGTTGAGCGATATTGTTAATGTATTGCCTTTATTGAAACCTGTTGCTGGGCGAATGGAAGTTGTTCCTAATCAAGCAGGGATACAAGTTGTGATTGATTATGCGCATACACCCGATGCACTAAAAAATGCGTTGTCTGCGCTTTCTTCACAACAAGTTAAGGGCAAACTTTGGTGTGTATTTGGTTGCGGAGGAGATCGCGATAGAGCAAAACGCCCCGAAATGGCAGCGATTGTAGAATCTTTAGCTGATGAAATCATTCTGACCAGTGATAATCCCAGAACAGAATCTTCCGTACAAATTTTTGCTGATGTGGAAGCAGGTTTTAGTAAACCGCGAGATGTGATAGTTGATCGCGCCAATGCGATTGACTTTGCCATTAGTCATGCTGCTGAAGGTGACACTGTCTTGATTGCTGGTAAAGGACATGAAAACTATCAAATTATTGGCACGCAACGTTTTGCATTTAGCGATGTGAATGAGGCGCGTTTAAGTTTGCGTCGCCGAGAGTTAGGGGAGGTGGAATGATTAAACCATTTTCTCTTTTAGAGCTGGCGGTACGTTATGGGGGTCGTACTTTAGGGCCGGACTCTTTGGTTAGTTCAGTAAGTACTGATACTCGTCAGTTACACAATAGTGATTTGTTTGTTGCCTTAGTAGGAGAGCGTTTTGATGCGCATGACCACCTGCAAGAAGCGATAGATAGTGGTGTAAAAGCACTAGTGATTGCAGAATCAGAATGTCAAAAATTGCCTGAAAATAATCCGTGCTGTGTTTGGCTGGTTGACGATACAACCATTGCATTAGGAAACATCGCGCAGTTTCAACGAGAGCAATTTACTAAACCTATTGTAGCGATTACAGGTAGCAGTGGGAAAACGTCTGTTAAGGGGATGTTGTTTGAAATTTTATCCTGTGCTGTCGGTGAAGCACATGTTTTTGCAACCAAGGGAAATTTTAACAACCATATTGGTGTTCCACTATCTTTATTAGAAATGACTGCATCACATCAGTATGCGGTGATTGAAATGGGCGCTAGCGCAATAGGTGAAATTGCTTACTTATCGTTACTGGCTGAACCAGAGGTGGCAGTTATTAACAATGTGATGGCGGCTCATGTGGAAGGATTTGGTTCGGTCGATAATATTGCCACCGCTAAAGGTGAAATCTATCAGGGTTTGAAAAAAACAGGTTGTGCTGTTGTTAATATCGATGACCGTTATGCGCAGCAGTGGTTGAGCGCTATAGAGCAAGAGAACTGTCTATTGTTTTCGCCCATGGCTCAAGATTCTAGGGCGGAAGTTTATGCTGAGAATAATGTATTGCAAAAAAATGGTTGTTATTCCTTTGGCTTAGTTTGTGGTCAAGCCCGCGCTACTGTTCACTTGAATGTATTGGGGCGCCACAATGTTGCTAATGCGGTTGCGGCTGCCGCTTGTGCTCATGCCTTAGGCATTGATAATCAAAGTATTTGTCAGGGGCTAGAAAAATTTTCCGCCGAAAAAGGGCGTTTACATGTTTTAAAAGGTGAAGCGGGTTGTCACGTGATTGATGATAGTTATAACGCTAATCCAGGTTCAATGAAAGCTGCAATCGATGTGCTATGTGACGCTTCGTCTAATTCTGTTTTTGTAATGGGCGATATGGGCGAGTTGGGTGATAGCGCTATCAGTGAACACCAACAAATAGGTGTTTATGCGAAACAAAAAAACATTTCTCATTTTTTAACCTTGGGGAAATATAGCAAATATGCCAGCGAGTCTTATGGTTCAGATGCAAAACATTACGAAACAATAGATTTGTTAATAGAAGATTTGCGAAGACTGACTCAAAGTCAACCCGTTATTTTGGTAAAAGGCTCGCGTAGTTCCAAAATGGAAAGAGTTGTGCAGGCACTAACAGAAGTTGGAGGTAGTCATGCTAGTTTGGCTTGCTGAATATTTAGAACAATTTAATAGCAGCTTTAACGTGTTTCAGTATTTAACGTTGCGCGGAATTTTAGGTGTGATGACTGCGCTCGCAATATCTCTGGTATTAGGTCCATGGATGATTCGACGTTTAAATATTTTACAAATTGGTCAGTCTGTGCGTGATGATGGCCCGCAATCGCATTTATCTAAGTCTGGCACTCCAACTATGGGCGGAACCTTAATCTTAGCCGCTATTTTTGTGAGTAGTTTATTGTGGTCTGATCTATCTAATCGTTATGTATGGGTCGTGTTGATTGTTACTTTTATATTTGGCGCAGTTGGCTTTGTTGATGACTATCGAAAAGTGGTTGAAAAAAATTCCAGAGGATTGCCAGCGAGGTGGAAATATTTTTGGCAATCAATAGCGGGCTTGGGAACGGCCATATATCTATACCTCTATGCGCAAGCGCCGGCAGAGACACAGCTTATTATTCCATTTTTTAAACACGTTATGCTTGATATGGGCTTGTTTTACATTGTGCTCACTTACTGTGTCATTGTGGGTGCAAGTAATGCCGTTAACTTAACAGATGGTTTAGATGGTTTGGCGATCATGCCAACGGTTTTGGTGGGAGTGGCATTGGGTTTGATTGCTTATCTTTCCGGTAATGTGACGTTTTCGAATTATTTACAAATCCCTTATATCGCAGGTGCCGGTGAGTTAATTGTATTTTGTGCTGCGCTAGGTGGTGCAGGTTTAGGTTTTCTATGGTTTAACACGTATCCCGCGCAAGTATTTATGGGGGATGTGGGAGCCTTGGCTTTGGGTGCGGCTTTGGGTGTTATAGCCGTTATTGTTCGCCACGAAATTGTATTTTTCATTATGGGCGGTGTGTTTGTGATGGAAACTGTCTCGGTTTTTATGCAGGTGATTTCATTTAAGTTAACGGGTAAACGAATTTTTAAAATGGCACCGATTCATCATCACTTTGAATTAAAGGGGTGGCCTGAGCCAAGAGTCATTGTTCGCTTTTGGATTATTACGCTCATGTTGGTGTTATTTGGTTTGGCAACATTAAAACTACGTTAAAGGATAGGATTTTTAAAGTATGACAATAATAGCAAGTAGTGAGCTTACGATTATCGTCGGTCTTGGAGTGACCGGGTTATCGGCTGCGCGCTATTTGTCGCGTCGGGGAAAGCATTTTATCGCGATGGATTCTCGCGAGCAGCCACCTGGTGAAACTGAATTTAAACGTTTATTTCCAAACCATCAATTAGTCACCGGAAAACTCGATATCGAGACTTTATTGCAAGCCAGTGAAATAGTTCTTAGCCCAGGCTTGAGTTTGAAAACGCCTGAAATTGCTCAAGCAATGAAAGCAGGTATCCGTGTCGTAGGTGATATCGAATTGTTTGCTCGTGAAGTTAACAAGCCAGTCATCGCGATTACTGGTTCAAATGCTAAAACAACGGTGACTACCTTAGTTGGGCAGATGGCAAAAGATGCTGGATTGAATACGGTAGTGGCAGGAAATATTGGTCGTCCGGTACTAGATACTTTGCAGGAGAATGCAGATTTATTTGTACTGGAGCTATCTAGTTTTCAATTAGAGACAACCTTTTCTTTAAAGGCAACCGTAGCCACTGTACTCAATGTGAGTTTAGATCATATGGATCGCTACGATAGTTTGCAGGAGTATCACCACGCCAAACAGAAAATTTATTTTGGCGCCAAAAACGTTGTTGTCAACAGGGCCGATCCTCTCACTCAGCCACCATTAGCGCAAGGAGTTAATATTTTATCCTTTGGCTTGGATAAGCCTGACCGTATGGGCTTTGGGGTAATGAGTAAAGATGGTAACGATTATCTTGCTCATGAGTTTACGCCACTGCTTGCTGCGAATGAATTGCAATTACGTGGTCGCCACAATATTGCTAATGGCTTAGCGGCATTAGCTTTAGGATACGCAGTTAACTTACCTATGGACTCTATGTTAGTAACTTTGAGTCAATTTATGGGCTTGCCTCATCGTTGTCAGTGGGTGGCAACATTAAATGGTGTTGATTACATCAATGATTCGAAAGCGACAAACGTTGGAGCAACATTGGCAGCCTTGGACGGGTTTTCCGAAGCAGAACCATCCATCATTTTGCTAGCAGGAGGTGATGGTAAAGGTGCCGACTTTACGGAGCTTAGAGCAGCAATAAGGCAATCAGTTGTGCTTGTGATTTTATTTGGTCGTGATGCTCAATTACTGGCAGGTGCGCTAGATAATCACGTACCTGTTGAATTTGTAAATTCGCTATCGTCAGCGGTTGCTCTAGCAAAATCAAAAGCGATGCCGGGCAATACCGTTTTATTATCTCCAGCTTGTGCCAGCTTCGATATGTTTACCGGTTATGAAGATAGAGGTAATCAATTTATTGGAGCTGTTAGAGGAGAGGCCGCATGAATGTAATGCAATCTTCTTCTTTGGGACTATTTATACCTAAACGAAATGCATCTATTTCGTTAAATTGGACGCTGGTTTTAACGGTTTTGGTTTTGTTGAGTATTGGTACCATCATGGTTGCGTCGGCGTCTATTGATTTTGCGGTGGCAAACTATCAAGACCCTTGGTTTTTTGTGCGTCGTCACTTGGTGTATTTATTATTATCATTGATTGCTGCTTTAGTCGTTTTAGCGATACCTACCACATTTTGGCGACAATATGGCTGGATGCTGTTTTTAGTTGCCTTATTTTTTTTGGTGATAGTGCTTATTCCAGGCGTTGGTCGACGTGTTAATGGTAGTCAACGTTGGCTGCAGATAGGCCCAATTACTTTGCAAGTTTCAGAAATGGTGAAATTTTGTAGTATTGTTTTTTTCGGTAGTTATTTATCGAATAGCCAATATTTTTTGCAAACTCAGTGGAGAGAATTATTTAAGCCACTACTGATGCTTGTGTTGTTGATGTGGTTGTTGCTATTGGAACCTGATTTTGGTGGCTCTGTTGTGTTGGCCGCCACAGTAGGTGGTATGCTTTTTTTGGCTGGCGCTAAATTATGGCAATGCATTTTACTTTTGTTATCCGGTATTAGTATCTTGGCGGGTTTGGTTTGGTTTACACCTTATAGAATGCAGCGTTTAGTTACTTTTCTAGATCCGTGGAAAGATCAATTTGATAGTGGTTATCAGTTAACTCAATCATTGATTGCTTTTGGTCGAGGCGAGTGGTTTGGTTTGGGTTTGGGCAATAGTATTCAAAAAATGTTGTATCTGCCAGAGGCGCATACAGATTTTATCTTTTCTATTTACGCTGAGGAGCAAGGCTTTATTGGAGTTATATTGCTCTTGGCTTTGTTTATGTTTCTGGTATATCAAATATTCTTAATCTCTAAGAAAGCTATGTTGCGTAATGATACCTTTGTTGCTTTGGTTGCTTTTGGTGTCGCTGTTTTGTTTGGCTTTCAAATTTTAGTGAATGTTAGCGTCGCTTCCGGCTTTTTCCCGACAAAGGGCTTAACTCTACCTTTTATGAGTTATGGCGGCAGTAGTCTGATTATTAGCTGTGTCTTAATCGCACTATTGCTGAGGCTCGATTACGATTTAGATTTAAATGTCATTAATAATAAGGAGGAGAAATGAGTCAGTCTTGTTGCTTCCTTATTGCTGCGGGTGGTACGGGTGGTCATATATTTCCAGCGATGGCGGTTGCTCGATCATTAATTGAAAAGGGCGCTCAAGTTCATTGGTTGGGAACAGAAAATGGAATGGAGCATCGGCTTGTTTCAGGAGAAAATATACCACTGCACTTAATTCCTATTAAAGGTTTTAGAGGTAAAAAAATAGTTTCCAAATTAATGATGCCTTTGTTGCTGTGTATGGCGACGATCAGAGCGATGCAAGTTATCAAAAAGGTAAAGGCGCAAACGGTGATTGGTTTCGGTGGATATGTTGCAGCCCCTGGTGGGCTTGCCGCAAGGTTGCTAGGTAAACAGCTTATTATTCATGAGCAAAACTCGGTGGCAGGAACGACCAATAAGTTGCTATCAAAAATTGCGACTCACTCTTTAGAAGCATTCCCTAATAGTTTGCGTAATGCGAATCGAGTGGGTAATCCTGTTCGCACTGAAATTAGCGACTTGTTTGCCGTGGAGAAAAAAATATCAACGAAAGAGAAGAAAAAATTATTGGTGATGGGGGGAAGTTTAGGTGCATTGGCGGTTAATCAAATTTTACCGGAAGTGATTGCAAGGCTTCCAGAAAGTATTCGGCCCGATATTTGGCATCAGGCTGGGAAAGACAAGTTGGTAGCACTTGCGGAAGATTACAGAGAGAAAGGTATTCAGGTTAAAGCAGAGGAGTTTATCGATGATGTCGCTGCTGCCTATCGCTGGGCTGATATCATCATTTGTCGAGCGGGCGCATTGACGGTTAGCGAAATTGCTGTTGCGGGAATTCCAGCAATATTTATTCCCTATCCCTATGCTATTGACAATCATCAATTCCATAATGCTCAGTGGTTAGTAGAAAATGATGCCGCTTATTTAATTGAACAAAAAGAACTAAATGTAGAAAAGTTAGGTGGATTGCTTGAGAGAATTTTATCTAATACAGAACAGCTCAAGGCTATGTCCGTTAATGTGAAAAAATTGGCGACGCCTGATGCAACACATCAAGTAGTAAAAATATGTGAGCAAGCGTGTAAGCAGCGACTTGTTTTGGGGGAGCACGATAATGCAGCCTAATGTTGTTTTTTGTGTGCCAGAAATGCGCCGTATTCGTCGAATTCACTTTATTGGTATTGGTGGTGCGGGTATGAGTGGTATTGCTGAAGTATTGCTTAACCAGGGTTATGAAATTTCTGGTTCCGATTTGCGTGAGTCAGTAGTTACTGCCCGATTGCAAAGTATGGGGGCACAAGTTTTTGTTGGCCATCATATGAGTAATGTTGAAAATGCTGATGTCGTTGTTAATTCTAGTGCCGTTGATGAAACCAACCCTGAAATGATAGGTGCCAGAGAATTTAGAATTCCCATTGTTCGACGAGCAGAAATGTTGGCTGAATTGATGCGTTATCGTCATGGCATTGCGGTAGCAGGTACACATGGAAAGACGACAACCACCAGTTTGATTACAGCAATATTAGCAGCCGCTGATCGTGATCCTACCTTTGTTATTGGCGGCTTAGTTCACAGTGCGGGAAGTAATGCAAAATTAGGAACTAGTAATTATTTAGTGGCGGAAGCTGATGAAAGTGATGCGTCTTTTTTACACTTGCAGCCAATGGTTGCGGTCATCACTAATATTGATATGGATCATATGGAAACCTATGAAGGTGATTTTTCGCGTTTGAAAAAAACCTTTATTGAATTTATTCATAACTTACCCTTTTACGGACTGTTAGTGGTTTGTGGTGATGACCCTGTTATTCAAGAGTTATTACCGGATATTTCTCGACAGGTAATTACCTATGGTTTTAGTGAAGGTAATGATTATCGTGCAAGTAAAGTAGAGCAATCAGCAAACCATACACGTTTTTCCGTGAGTGGCGCACTATTAACAGAAAAAATTGGAAAAGAAACTTTATCGATAGAGCTAGCCATGCCCGGTAAACACAATGTTTTAAATTCTCTTGCAGCTATTGCTGTTGCTGTCGATGAAAATGTTAGCGCGGAAGCAATACAAAAAGGTCTTGAAACGTTTCAAGGCGTCGGGCGTCGTTTCCAAATATACGGAGAGTATCCTGTGGCTGATGGTAGTGCCATGTTGGTCGATGATTACGGACATCATCCACGCGAAGTGCAAGCAACCATACAAGCAGTGCGCGATGGTTGGCCGCAACAGCGTTTAGTCATGGTTTACCAACCTCATCGTTACACGCGTACTCGCGATTTATATGAAGATTTTGTTGAGGTCTTATCGCAGGTTGATGTGTTAATACTTCTCGATGTTTACGCTGCCGGTGAAGCGCCTATTCCTGGTGCTGATGGTCGTCATTTGAGTCGGAGTATACGCAATCGTGGACAAGTTGATCCTATTTTTGTTGAGGGAGTTGAGGGTGTTCCGGCACTTATCAAAGATGTGGTGCAAGCAGGCGATATTATTATTACACAAGGTGCCGGAAATGTGGGTAGTTTAGCCACGACCTTGTCGAAGAGAAAGTTAGCGTAGAGAGCTGTAATTTACTATGAGTCAGTTAGATTTTACTCGTTTTGGTCGTATTGGTGTTTTATACGGTGGCACTTCAGCGGAGAGAGAAGTTTCTCTTGCAAGTGGTCGAGCCGTTATTGATGCTTGTCGTCGTTTGAGTATTGATGTCGTTGATATCGAGCTTAATGGTGATGTGCTGAATACTATTCACAAAGCGAATATTGATACCGCTTTTATAGCACTTCATGGTGGTATTGGTGAGGATGGTCGTTTGCAATCTTTGCTCGATTTTATGGGAATTCGTTATACCGGTAGTGATGTGCAGTCTTCTGTTGCTGCAATGAATAAATTAATGGCTAAACAAATGTGGTTGGGAATGGGGTTGGCGACACCGAAATTTTCGGTGATTGAAGCGAGTACCCAGCTCGACAAATTGTTAGAAAGTCTAGGTGGTAGTGCAATTGTTAAACCTGCTCATGAAGGTTCTAGTATCGGTATGACGATTGTTAAAAGCGTTTCGGAACTAGAATCAGCTTACAAAAATGCATTGCAGTATGATCATTGTGTTTTTGCTGAGCAGTTGTTGCCAGGTGCTGAATATACTGTTGCCATATTAAACGGTGAAGTATTACCGCCAATTAAATTAGAAACAGATCATACATTTTATGATTACGATGCAAAATATATTGCAGATGATACTCGCTATTTATGTCCTTGTGGATTAGATAAAGAGAGCGAAGAAAGATTGAAAAAAATATCACTGTGGGCATTTGAAAGCTTGCGTTGCAGAGGTTGGGGGCGTGTCGATGTAATGGTTGACGAGAATGATGAATTTAGTGTGCTGGAAGTCAATACGGTTCCAGGAATGACAAGTCATAGTTTAGTGCCCATGGCAGCCAAAGCAGCAGGTTATAGTTTCGATAATTTGGTTGCTGAAATTATTCAGTCGGTTGAGGTTTAGCTAATATGGCTAACAAAAAAACGAAAAAGAAAAATGTCAGATTGCCCCCTAAAAAGCAATCGATTTCTTTTCGTCGAATTCTTCGAGTATTGAAGTTTTCGTGTATCGCTATTGTTAGTTGTAGTGCAATTGCTGTCTCAGGTTACTATGGTGTTCAGGCGATTAATCAGTTTTTATCGAAGCCTATTGCGCAAGTTATTGTTGAGGGAAATTTTGAATACGTTCAAAAAGACTCTCTTGAAAAAATGATAGGGCAACATATAAAGGGTAGTTTTATTAGAGAGGATTTGCTTCAGTTGCAAAAGAAAATCCAATCTAATCCCTGGGTTGATAAGGCGATGCTAAGACGTCAATGGCCTGATCAGTTATACGTTACTATTAGGGAGCAACGGCCTATTGCTCGTTGGGGAGATAAAGGCTTTGTAAACCACCGAGGTGAATTAGTACAAGTAAAAGATAATCAATTTATGTCGCACCTACCTACATTGCGCGGGAATGATAAGCATGCACTATTAATTATGAAACAGTATCAGCTTTTATCGGAAGCGGTGGCGTTGTATGGCGTTAATATTTTAGAGTTGGAAGAGAATCATCTAGGTATTTGGTCTTTGCATTTAGATAATGGATGGAAGTTATTGGCTGGTCGTACGGAAGTCATTAAAAAAGTACAGCGAGTCATGCAGATGTTGGCCAATAATAAAATACCTCGGCAAAATGAAATTCGTGTCATTGATATGCGTTATCAAAATGGCTTGGCGATTGAATGGAAAGCCGAAGAACAGCATGCCAAAAGTCCATCAACTGACAGAGCGCAAAAGATTTAGGAAATAATATGAGACAAGAGAAACAGTTTGGGGTGAAACATGGCGAACGATAATAATTTGATTGTCGGTTTAGATATCGGAACCTCTAAAGTTGTTGCCATTGTTGGAGAAGTTAATAACAGCGGTGAGCTGGAAATTATTGGTATTGGTTCTCATCGTTCATCCGGTTTGAAAAAAGGTGTCGTTGTTAATATTGAGTCTACCGTGCAGTCAATACAGCGCGCTGTTGAAGAGGCTGAGTTAATGGCAGGTTGCGAAATTCATTCTGTCTATGCGGGTATTGCTGGTAGTCATATTAGTAGTATGAACTCTCACGGTATTGTTGCGATTAAAGACCGTGAGGTTATGCAGCAAGATATTGAGCGTGTTATTGATGCGGCACAAGCAGTCGCTATTCCAGCCGATCAGCAAATTTTACATATATTGCCGCAGGAATATTTAATTGATAGTCAAGAAGGGGTGAAAGAACCGCTTGGGATGTCAGGCGTCCGCCTTGAGGCCAAAGTACATTTAATTACCTGTGCTGTAAACTCAGCTCAAAATATTGAAAAGTGTATTAAGCGCTGTGGCTTAGATGTTGAAGATATTATTTTGGAACAGTTAGCATCGAGTTATTCCGTGCTTACTGATGATGAGCGTGAGTTAGGTGTGTGTCTCGTTGATATTGGTGGTGGTACAACTGATATAGCTATTTTTACAGAAGGTTCGATTCGACATACCGGTGTGATTCCTATTGCTGGTGATCAAGTGACTAATGATATTGCGATGGCATTAAGAACTCCTACCATGCATGCAGAAGAAATTAAAATTAAATATGCCTGCGCCTTGGCAAAATTAACAGGTGCCGATGAAACTATACAAGTGCCTAGTGTTGGAGATCGTCCTGCTCGTAGCCTATCTCGACAAGCACTTGCTGAAGTTGTTGAACCTCGCTACGACGAATTATTTACATTAATTCAGGCTGAATTGCGTCGTAGTGGATATGAAGATTTAGTGGCCGCTGGCATTGTGTTAACGGGCGGTACATCAAAAATGGAAGGCGTGATTGAATTAGCAGAAGAAATTTTTCATATGCCCGTTCGCTTAGGTTGGCCGCAGAACGTAAAAGGTTTAGCCGATATTGTGGCGAATCCAATTTACGCAACTGGTGTTGGTTTACTTCACTATGGTATTAAACAACAAGGGCAATATAAAACCAATATTCATCAGCGTGATAGCCAGGAAAGTTTTTTTAGCAAAATGAAGCGTTGGTTTCAGGGTGGCTCTTATTAACTTAATTGCTTTTAATGAAACCAAAATTTATAACGATTTTTTTTTAAACGAGGGGAAATATTATGTTTGAATTAGTAGACAATGTACCGCAGAGCGCGGTGATAAAAGTGGTTGGCGTTGGCGGCGGCGGTGGTAATGCTGTTCGCCATATGATGAATTGCGATGTCGATGGCGTTGAGTTTATTTGTGCCAATACCGATGCACAAGCACTGCGTGATGTTGATGCACGAGTTGCTTTGCAATTAGGCGGTGGCATGACGAAAGGACTGGGTGCTGGAGCAAACCCAGAAGTGGGTCGTCAGTCCGCTATCGAAGACCGTGAGCGCATTGCTGAAATTCTTGAAGGTGCCGACATGGTCTTTATTACTGCTGGTATGGGTGGTGGTACCGGCACTGGAGCGGCTCCAGTTGTTGCAGAAGTTGCTAAGGATATGGGAATTCTGACGGTTGCTGTTGTGACTAAACCTTTTCCCTTTGAAGGACGTAAACGTATGCAAATCGCTGATCAAGGTATTCAGCAGTTGCAACAACATGTGGATTCATTAATTACCATTCCAAATGAGCGTTTATTAACGGTATTGGGTGCTGGTGCAAGTCTCATTGAGGCATTTAAAGCCGCGAATGATGTGTTGTTAGGTGCTGTACAAGGTATTGCTGATCTAATTATTCGCCCAGGTATGATTAATGTTGACTTTGCGGATGTGAAAACAGTGATGTCAGAAATGGGAATGGCGATGATGGGAAGCGGTGTTTCTACAGGCGATAATCGTGCGCGTGAAGCGGCAGAGGCTGCGATTCGTAGTCCCTTGCTTGAGGGAGTTAATTTGCAAGGTGCTCGCGGAATTTTGGTTAATATTACAGCTGGCCTTGATCTGTCGCTCGGTGATTTTAATGAAGTCGGTGAAACCATCGAAGACTTTGCTTCAGCTGATGCAACGGTTGTTGTTGGTACAGTCATTGATCCTGAGTTGAAAGACGAGTTGCGTGTTACTGTTGTCGCAACGGGTTTGCAGGGGCCTGCACAGTCAAAACCAAAGCCAGAAGCTCGCGTTGTTGTGAATAATACGCGTCAAACCGCAGCAATTGATTATGCTGATTTAGATGTGCCAACCGTAAAAAGGAAAGCCGCTTCGACATCAGCGGCTGTAGCGGCCCAGGCTCGAAGTGATAATGACTTTGAATATTTAGATATTCCAGCATTTTTACGTAATCAAGCGGATTAATGCCTTGTTCCGCTATTGGGATTGGAACCTGTTGTAAAATATTCTGTCAGATCCAGCTGTTACGTATTTTTATAAACGGCTCTAGTTGAACTGGCAGTATCTATAAAAAGTGCTAATCCCCCTCAATTAGCACTTTTTATAAAAATGGTATGGCAGTAGATGGCGGCATCAAGCGGTAAAAGATGACGCAGTTGGCACAGTTACGTAGTAGCTGCGTATAAACTGAACAGAAAATGCTGACATGCAGCAAAAATCTGCTAGAATGTCGAGATTCCTTTCTGTAAATATAGAGCTCAATCATTGAGTGACTATGTCTTCGGTAAGTTTCTCTGGATTGATGCTCTAAGAATTGGTTTTACCAAACAAACTTGGCACTGATGCTAAGTTTAGCAATATGGACGTATTTATTTATATGTCGATGGAGTAATAATATGATTTGTTACTCATCCTACTATTAATATGGTGAGGTATCACTTGCGATGATCCGTCAACGCACATTAAAAAACGAAATAAAAGCCACAGGTGTTGGTTTACATACGGGTGAAAAGGTTTATCTGACTCTTAAACCTGCTCCAATAGACTCTGGTATCATTTTCCGGCGTATTGATTTAGATCCTGTTGTTGAAATCCCAGCTAAAGCTGAAAATGTTGGTGAAACGACATTGTCAACTTCCTTGGTATCTGGCGACGTTAAAGTTTCTACCGTTGAACATTTATTATCTGCGATGGCAGGCTTGGGTATAGACAATGCTATTGTGGAGTTAACAGCCGGTGAAGTCCCTATTATGGATGGTAGTGCTGGGCCTTTCGTGTTTTTGATACAGTCTGCTGGTATACAAGAGCAAAGTGCCCCCAAGAAATTTATTCGTATTAAAAAGGAAGTGAAAGTTGCTGATGGCGATAAAACTGCCTGTTTTAAACCTTTTAATGGTTTTAAAGTTAGTTTTAGCATTGATTTTGATCACCCAGTTTTTCGCGATCGCTCATTGCACTCTAGTATCGACTTTTCCAGCACCTCTTTTGTGAAAGAAGTCAGCCGTGCTCGAACCTTTGGATTTATGCATGAAATTGAATATCTACGCTCCAAAGGTTTAGCCAAAGGAGGTAGTATGGATAATGCTATCGTTGTTGATGAATATCGCGTGCTTAATGAAGATGGTTTGCGTTACGAAGATGAGTTTGTAAAGCATAAAATGCTAGATGCTATTGGTGATCTTTACTTACTTGGTAATAGCTTGATTGGTGAATTTTGTGCGCATAAATCTGGTCATGCTCTTAATAATCGTTCATTGAGAGAGTTGATTGCGCAGCCAGATACATGGGAAGTTGTTACTTTTGAAAATGAGGAACAAGCTCCTATTTCTTACGTCAAATTGGCGATGGCTGTCTAGTTATCGTCAATCATGCCCTATGTGCTTAGTTTTTATCCCAAATCTAGAACCCTCTAATTAACCTTTTTTCGATCTAAAAAAGGTGCTTAAAAGTCCTAAAGACCATAATAAGTTGTGAAACAATATAAAAACGATATTAACAATCGCTTGTAATTCTTTGTTTTTGGTCCATATTTCAATAGATAGTTGATTATTTGTGCTAAAAAATGTAATGTTCCGCGTTCGATTTGAGGAATGTGGCATTTTTTATTACGTCACTACAGTCTTTGTCTAAAAAATAGACTGTTCTGCTGGCAATTGGATGGCTTTGTGAGTAGGGATGTTTGCGTGAATACAACTAATAAACCAAAAACTAGTCAGAAATGCCGTATGAAAATTATTGTTGTCAGCAAATCCAATGGCCGGGTACGCCATCTTACCTTCGGTGGATGGACAAAAGCGCTTCTATCCGTCTGTGTTTTAGGTATTCCCCTTGGGATTGGTTTGTACTTAGGTGACAAACTGTCAGTTGATATACAACAATCAAATACTGATTTGCTAACCTCGGAAACCACTGCCCAGTGGTCTGAACGCTTAGATCGTCAACAAAAAGAAGTTGCCCAAGCTAAAAAAGAAGCCAATGCCCAGCTCAACGCAATTACGTTGCGAGTAGCAGAGTTGCAGGCCCGTTTGGTCCGTCTGGATGCCTTAGGCGAGCGCTTAACGAGTATGGCCAAGCTCGACAGTGGAGAATTTGACTTTAACCAGCCCCCAGCTGTTGGAGGCCCAGAAACCGTTGCTTTAGGTGAAGCCTATCAACCACCAGAATTTATTACTTCGGTTAATAAGCTCAGTCAACAAATTGATGATCGTGAGCAACAGCTAGAGACGCTTGAAGCGTTAATGGCCGAAAGGAAACTACAAGACGACGTGTTTGTAGCGGGCAGGCCTGTAGCAAAAGGCTGGATGTCCTCCCGTTTTGGTCGGCGTACAGACCCATTCAATGGCTCAATATCGTGGCATAGTGGCGTAGATTTCGCGGGTAAGTTTGGTTCTGAAATTGTGTCGGTTGCTGCTGGTGTAGTGGTATCTTCTGGTGAACGCAGTGGTTACGGCGGCATCGTTGAAATCAATCACGGTGGTGGTTTCAAAACCCGGTATGCTCACAATAAACAAAATCTCGTCAAAGTTGGCGATGTAGTTAAAAAAGGACAAGTCATTGCTTTGATGGGTAGTAGTGGTCGCTCAACAGGGCCTCACGTGCACTTCGAGGTTTATAAACACGGTCGCCCCGTTGATCCTGCGACTTATATTCATAGAACACATCGCTAATCCCTCTTCCTCTCTATACTTTCACTTTCTATTGAATTAAGTTTCTTTTGGAGAGACTCAATAGCTCAGTGTCAGTGGGCTCTATGTGAACAGGCTTCAAATACTTGCGTATTCCAAATGATTGCTGTTTACTTGCATCGCCTGTAAAAGCCGCTCAATAAGTAGTTGAGCATGACCAATTTTTAATAATACCAGACAAAAATATCGAGTTTTCTATGTTAGGAAAAACGTTTAGAGCATTATTTGGCTCAAAAAATGCGCGAGAATTAAAGCGCATGGGAAAATTAGTTGTACAAATCAATCAGCTTGAGCCTGAGTATGAAAAACTCAGTGATTCCGATTTGAATGCAAAGACTAATGAGTTTAAACAGCGATTACAGCAAGGAGAACCCCTAGATAAGCTCTTGCCAGAGGCCTTTGCTGCTGTCCGTGAAGCCTCTAAGCGTACTTTGGGTTTACGCCACTTTGATGTTCAATTAATTGGGGGGATCACCTTGCATGAAGGCCGAATCGCTGAGATGCGTACTGGTGAAGGTAAAACCTTGGTAGCGACATTGCCTGCGTACTTAAATGCACTAGCAGGCAGCGTACATGTTGTCACCGTCAACGATTATTTGGCTGGTCGTGATGCGAGTTGGATGGCTCCAGTGTATGAGTTTTTAGGTATGAGTGTGGGGGTTGTTCAAAGTATGCAAGACTTTGAAGGCAAGCAAGCCGCTTATGCCGCCGACATTACCTATGGAACCAATAATGAATTTGGCTTTGACTATCTACGCGACAATATGGCCTTTTCTAAAGAGCAGCGCGTACAGCGGTCGTTGTCATTTGGTATTGTCGATGAAGTGGATTCAATTCTAATTGATGAGGCGCGCACGCCACTGATTATTTCTGGACAAGTTGAAAACAACGCGGAGCTTTATCGCAAAATTAACCAACTCATTCCTAAGCTAACATTACAAACACTGGACGAAAGTGGTGAGGGAGAAGCGGGCGACTACACCATTGATGAAAAACTGCGCCAAGCTGAATTAACAGAGCAGGGTCATCAAAAAGTCGAAGAACTATTGATGGGGATAGGGCTGTTACAAGAAGATGATAGTTTATATGCGTCAACGAACTTAAGTTTATTACACCATATTCATGCAGCACTGAAAGCACATACCTTATTCCAGCGCGATGTACAGTATATTGTGCAAGATGGTGAAGTACTGTTGATTGATGAGCATACTGGTCGCACCTTGCCGGGCCGAAGAATGTCTGAAGGTCTACACCAAGCCATAGAAGCTAAAGAAAATGTATCGATACAAAATGAGTCGCAGACATTAGCATCAACAACCTTTCAAAATTATTTCCGTCTCTATCCCAAGCTAGCGGGTATGACGGGAACGGCAGATACTGAAGCATTTGAATTCCGTCAAATATACGGTTTAGATGTTGTTGTTATTCCTACCAATAATCCTATTGCCCGAAAAGATCTCAATGACTTAATTTACTTATCTATTGAAGAAAAATACGATGCGATTGCCGCTGATATCATTAAGTATCGCGAGCAAAATGCTCCCATACTGGTTGGTACCGCTTCTGTTGAATCATCAGAAGAATTATCAAAGCGTTTAAAGAAAAAAGGTATTGAACATAAAGTATTGAATGCTAAATTCCACGAAAAAGAAGCGGAAATTGTTGCTCAAGCGGGGCGCCCAAAAGCGGTGACTATTGCCACGAATATGGCGGGCCGGGGCACGGATATTGTTTTAGGAGGTAATCTCGAAGCTGAGATCGCCGAATTAAAAAACCCGAGTGAAGCTGAATTGGAAAAGCTAAAAGCTGATTGGAAGCAACGCCATCAGTTGGTTATGGACGCTGGTGGTCTACATATTTTAGGAACAGAGCGTCACGAGTCTCGGCGTATTGATAATCAGTTGCGAGGCCGTGCAGGGCGTCAAGGCGACCCTGGCCTGTCTCGCTTTTATCTGTCTATGGAAGATGGATTAATGCGCATTTTTATGTCTGACCGTGTTCGTGCATTTATGCAGAACATGGGTATGGATAAAGGTGAACCCATAGAACATAAAATGGTGACGAATGCGATTGAAAAAGCGCAACGTAAAGTAGAAGGGCGAAATTTTGATATTCGTAAACAATTACTTGAGTTTGATGATGTTGCTAATGATCAGCGCCAAGTTACCTATAATCAACGCAATGAGTTACTAGAAGCTGATTCTATTAGAGATGTGGTCAATAATATTCGACGTGATGTGATATCGGATGCAGTGAGCGCCTATATCCCACCACAAAGCTTAGAAGAACAATGGGATGTCTCTGGGCTTGAACAGCATTTACTGAATGAATACGATGTCAATTTGGCTATTAAGCAATGGTTAGATGAAGACGATCAGTTGCACGAAGAAAGTTTACGAGAAAAAATTATTGCTGAAACACAGTTGCACTATGATCGTAAGTGTGAGCGTTTAGGCCCAACACTTATCGAAATTGAAAAGCAGGTTATGTTACAAATTCTCGATATGCAATGGAAAGAACATTTGCTCAATATGGACCATTTGCGACAGGGTATCAACCTTAGGGCTTATGCACAAAAAAATCCCAAACAAGAATATAAACGTGAGTCTTTTGAGTTATTCCAGTCAATGTTGGAAACTATCAAAACGGAAACAGTGCGTATATTGGCGCGTGTAGAACCTGTTTCACCAGAGCAAATGGCTGAAATAGAAGAAGCGAGGCGTTTACAGCAAGAGCGTGAAATGAAGTTGGAGCATGCCAAGGCTTCGGCTTTACAGAATGAGGGCGCTCAAGAGCAACAAGCGCAAGAACAACCTTTTGTTCGCCAAGAGCGCAAAGTAGGGCGCAATGAACCTTGTCCTTGTGGTTCGGGTAAAAAATATAAGCAATGTCATGGGAAGTTAGGTTAGTAAAGCTAACAGAAGGCAGCTCACAGAAAGAGCTGTTGTTTTTTGCTGTAAACTGTTTTCTGTAAACTGTAATCTCTTTGTTAATTAAAGATCTCTTATTATGGCCGTCGGTAAAATCTCTTTTCCTTCTATGCCTTCTATTGAAGGTGTGACCTTAAATGCCGTTAGTGCAGGTATTAAAAAGCGCGCTAGTTTAGACTTGGTTCTTATCTCTTTGCCTGAGACTGCCGTTACCGCGGGTGTATTTACACAAAATGCATTTTGTGCAGCGCCTGTTACTCTTTGTAAGTCACATCTCAAGCAGACGGCAAATACGCGTTATTTACTGATTAATTCAGGAAACGCAAATGCTTGTACGGGGGAGCAAGGTATGAATACCGCGTTGCAAAGTTGTTATGCGGTTTCTACTCAGGCCCAGTTGAATAGGGCTGAGGCAAATAGTGCTCAAGTTAATAGTAATCAAGTACTGCCTTTTTCAACTGGTGTCATTGGTGAAAATCTTGATGTGAGCAAAATTGAAAATGCCTTACCTCAGTTATTTGAAGGTTTAAGCGAGAGCCATTGGTCTTTAGCTGCACAGGGAATTATGACAACAGATACGCTCCCTAAAGGTGCGAATATTTCATTGCGTGTCGGCGATGAAAATTTAATTGTTAATGGTATCGCTAAAGGCGCAGGAATGATTAAACCTAATATGGCAACCATGTTGGCCTATATTGTTACTAATGCCTGTATATCAAAAGAATTATTGCAAGAGCTTCTTAACGAAGCCGCTGACCTATCTTTTAATCGTATTACTATCGATGGAGATACCTCAACGAATGATAGCTGTATGTTAGTTGCTGCTGGCACTTCTTCCATTGTAGTTAATGATAAACAATCTCCACATTACGCAGCAATCAAAAAAGCTATTACCGATGTTTTGGTTCAATTGGCTCAGCTTATTGTGAGAGATGGTGAGGGCGCCACGAAATTTGTTACGGTTAGGGTTCAGGGAGGACAAAATAATAATGAGTGTTTACAAGTTGCTTATGCAATTGCCCATTCTCCATTAATAAAAACGGCTTTATATGCATCAGATCCTAACTGGGGGCGAATTATTGCTGCCATTGGTTATGCTGGTTTAAGCGATTTGGATGTAAGTCATATTCGTGTTTTTTTAAATGAGCTTTTAATTGTTGAAAATGGTGGACGCGCCTCATCTTATTCTGAAGAACAAGGAAAAGAGGTTATGACACAGGAAGAAATTATTTTGCGTGTTGATTTAGGGCGAGGAGATGCCAGCGAAACTATTTGGACGACTGACTTGTCTCACGACTATATTAAAATTAATGCAGAATATCGCACATGATTAAGAAACAAATTCATGTTGCTGTAGGTATTTTGTTTAATGGCGCTGGTGAGATATTAATTGCAAGACGACCAGAGGCTAGCCATCAAGGTGGTTTGTGGGAATTTCCGGGTGGTAAAGTAGAAAAAAATGAATCGGTTTTTGGTGCGTTAAAAAGAGAGTTTCTAGAAGAGGTTGCTATTAACATAATCGATGCTCAATCATTTATAAGTATTGAGCATGATTATGGAGATAAAAAAGTATTGTTGGATGTTTGGTCTTCATCACATTTTAAAGGCGAAGCAAAGGGTTTAGAGGGACAACAAATACAATGGGTCGAGCCAGAAAAACTAAAAGATTTATCATTTCCTGCGGCTAATATTCCTATTATTGAAAAGCTGCTAGCTGCTGCTACCGAGACACCTAAGAAGAATACATCGTCATTCCCGCGCAGGGGGGAATCCAGGTATTAATCAATACGTTTAAGTCTGGATCCCCACCTACGCGGGGATGGCGATGAAAGAAAAGTTGTATTTACATTAACTCAGTGTATTCTTTTTAAGTTGCTTTATTCATAATCATCATTTTTATTAGGATTGTCTTCATTTACAGGAATGCTATAGCTTTCGTTTGCCCATTCCCCTAAATCGATCAATTGGCAGCGGTGGCTACAAAAGGGACGGTGAGGAAAATCATCATTCCAGAAAATGGTTTTCTTACAAGTAGGGCAGCTTAATTCTTTTGGGTTTGAGTTCATAATATCGCTTAGGTATTTTCTAGAGCTAGTTCTTTAAGTAGCTGTATATGATATTGGTCAACCGCTTGATACAACTCTTCAATTGTTCCGTCATTGACAATAATATCGTCCGCTTTTGCTATTCTCTCTCTTCTACTGACTTGTTGTTGCATAATCTTTTGAACAGACTCAATAGACGTATTGTCTCGCCGACAAGAGCGGTCAACTTGCATGGCTTCGGGGCAATCAATAACTAATAAGCGGTCGACGTAGTGAACCAAATCTTTCTCCAGTAATAATGGAGCGGATAAAATAGTGTAGAGAGAGGAGGATTGTCCAACTGCCGAAAAGAGCCTATCACGAATTAGTGGGTGTAAGTATCCCTCTAACCAAAGGCGTTCGTCATCATTTTCAAAAATAATATCTCTTAGCAGCTTTCTATCAAGCTCACCATTCTGTAATAAAATGTCAGAACCGAAATGGTTTTTAATTTCTTTTAACGCAGGTGAGCCAGCAATGACGATATTGTGTGCAACTTCATCAGCATCAACGATATCAATACCATGTGTAGAAAAACGATTGGTTGCCGCTGTTTTACCTGAGCCAATACCACCTGTTATACCTAGTATAAACATATCAAATTCCCTTGACTGTTATTGGATGAGTTATAAATAACTCCTATAATTTTTATTTGTGGAAATAGTACCAGCATGTTCTTTCTGCGCCAAATTTTAGCGCGTAATGAGGGAATATTTATAGGGTTAACGGGAATGTAAAGCTTTTTATGTGGTAATTTGTGCCAGATAGATATTGATTAAATCTTGCCCCCAAAGAAAAGCGATCCAACCTGCGATAGCTAAATAAGGGCCGAATGGAATGGGAATGTTTTTATCTCTGCCCATGATGATAATGCCGGCAATACCAATGACTGTGCCAACAAATGATGAGAGCAATACGATAGCGGGTAGCATTTGCCAACCCATCCATGCGCCTAAAGCGGCAAGTAATTTAAAATCTCCATAACCCATGCCTTCTTTTCCCGTAGCAAATTTAAATAACCAGAAAATAAGCCACAAGCACCCATAACCCGCTACCGCACCCCAGACAGCACTACCTAGATCAGTAAAAACACCGAAGCTGTTTATGACAAGGCCAAGCCAAAGCAAGGGGAGTGTTAAGTTATCGGGTAATAAATAGCAATCAATATCAATGACTGTGAGTGAGATTAGTGTCCATAATAATAATAGTGCCAATAAGCCGGGTACTGAAAATCCTAACAAATAAATGGTTAACACGGATAGTATTGCTGTCGCTAGTTCGACAATGGGGTAGCGGATATGTATCGGTTTTTTACAGCTATGGCATTTCCCTTTTAATATTAAAAAATAGCTAATCACCGGGATATTATGCCAGGGCTTAATTTTAGTATTGCAATGGGGGCAGGTGGATGCTGGGTAAGCCAGTGAAATTTTTTTATCTGTTTTATTTTTTTCTTTTATCTCTAGCAGTTCGCAGCATTCAGAGCGGAATTCATTTTCCAGTATTTTTGGCGTGCGCAGGATGACGACATTAAGGAAACTGCCTATCAATAAGCTGATAACAAAAACCAGGGGATAGTAAAAGAGCGGTAGGCTAGATATTGTATTTAACCCGTTACTGATAATATCTAGCATGACGATAATTACCCAACCACTTGACCAAGCTGGAATATGGGCAGGTACATAGCAATCAATAAGCCACCTACCAACACACCCAGTACAGACATAATCAACGGTTCTAGTAACGAAGTCATATTATCGACCATGTCATCGACAATTCCTTCATGGTAGGTGGCAACCTTATCAAGCATCTCATCTAATGCACCAGACTCTTCACCAATAGCAGTCATTTGTAACATCATGCTAGGAAACATTTTGGTTGATCTCATGGCTTCATTTAGTTGGATACCGGTTGCTACGTTATCCCGTATTTCCAATACAGCTTTTTCATACACACTATTACCGGTCGCACCCGCCACTGAATCTAAGGAGTCGATTAGAGGCACACCAGCAGCAAATGTAGTAGATAGGGTTCGTGCATAGCGAGCTAATATAGAGTTGTATATTATTTTACCTATAATCGGAATCTTTAACGATGTTTTATCCAGAGTTTTGCGAAAGCCAGGGGAGCGATGATGAAGTTCTTTGATAATAAAAAAACTAGCAATCATACCAACAAGGATTATAAACCATGCTTTTTGGACAAAGTTTGAAATGCCCAAAACGAATAATGTGAATGCAGGTAAGTCCGCTCCGAAACTGGAGAAAGTTTCAGCAAATTGTGGTACGACTTTAATCAGAAGGATACCAGTTACAATAATTGCAACGATAACAACTGCAATTGGATAGGTCATGGCTTTTTTAATTTTTGCTTTTAGTGCTTCGGTTTTTTCTTTATAAGAGGCTATGCGATCCAAGAGTGTTTCAAGGGCTCCCGATTGCTCACCTGAATCTACTAAATTGCAGAACAGCTCGTCAAAATAGCGAGGGTGTTTGCGGAGAGCGGGAGCAAAACCACTGCCCGATGCCACATCAGTACGAATATGTTGAATTAACTCCTTCATCCCTGCGTTATCTAGTCCTTCAGCAACAATATCAAATGCTTGAACAAGGGGAACACCGGCTTTCATCATAGTCGCCATTTGCCGAGTAAATATGGCAATGTCCATGGGTTTAATTTTTTTGTTGCCACCGAGTAATGGCTTAGATTTTTTGCGAACGACTTTAGGGCGAATACCCTGTTTGACTAGTTGAGCTTTAACTAAGGCGGGAGTTGATCCTGATATTTCGCCCTCTACTTTTTTTCCGCGGCGATCTGTACCTTTGTAAGTAAATATTGCTTGCTTTGCTGCTGCCATAACTATCCGGCCATCTCGTTAGTTGTTGTTTTCCACTAGCCTATGTTTACAAAAGCTAGATTATTCCATAGTGATGATCGATTAATCCTTTGTCACTCGGTTTGCTTCTTCCAGGCTGGTCATCCCCCGGGCCACCTTGCGTAAAGCAGAAATTCTAAGATTATTGAAACCTTCCTCTTGGGCTGCTTTCGCAATTTGTAGGGAGTTTGCGCCCTCCATTATAAGGTGGGATATCTTAGGAGTAATGCGAACTACTTCATAAACCCCTACACGCCCTTTATAGCCCATACTACACTTTGGGCAGCCTTTTTTGTTAGGTTTGTACATTTCCCACTCTTTTCTCGGGATGTTAATGTTAGCCTCTGTTAAGCCCTCTTCTGCGAGTATTTCATCGGGGATATCCTTCATTTCTTCTCTGCAATTTGGGCAAAGTTTACGAGCTAATCGCTGGGCAATAATTAAGCTGACGGTTGTTGCTACGTTAAATGTAGGAACTCCCATATTGAGTAGCCTTGTTAGGGTCTCAGCAGCACTGTTGGTGTGCAGTGTCGATAGAACCAAGTGGCCTGTTTGAGCCGCTTTTATCGCAATTTCAGCGGTTTCTAAATCACGAATCTCCCCCACCATGACTACATCGGGGTCTTGACGCAAGAATGATCTTAGCGCTTCGGCAAAGTTAAGGCCAACTCGATTATTGATTTGTACCTGATTGATCCCTTCCATATTAATTTCTACGGGGTCTTCCGCCGTGGAAATATTACGTTCCTTAGTATTTAGTATGCCTAAGCCGGTGTAGAGTGAGACGGTCTTACCACTACCTGTAGGCCCTGTTACCAGAATCATTCCTTGGGGTTGAGCTAAAGTATCGGTGTATAACTTTTGCTGATCTTCTTCATAACCCAATGCATCAATACCTAGATAGGCAGAACTGGAGTCTAAAATACGCAGTACAATCTTTTCCCCAAAGAGCGTGGGAAGGGTATTAACACGGAAATCGATGGCTTTTGTACGCGAAATTTTTAACTTTATACGTCCATCTTGGGGGACACGTCGTTCAGAGATGTCCATTTGTGACATGACTTTCAGGCGAGCCGATAAGCGAGTTGCTAGAGCGCTGGGTGGTTTTTGAATTTCTTTTAATATGCCGTCGATGCGAAAGCGAACACGGTAGGACTTTTCATAGGGCTCGAAATGAATATCTGAAGCACCTAGCTTAATAGCCTCTAATAAAATCTTATTAATAAACTTAACAACAGGCGCTTCATCTGCCTGTGCTGCTAAGTCTGTTTTACCTTTATCATCCTCTTCTTGTGCTATATCTAAGGAATCCAGCCCCTCATCATCCAGGCCACCTAAGGCATCACTTAGGGTTTCTTCTTGCTCATTAATGTATTTATCAATAGCGGCACTAAGCTTGTCAGATTCTACGAGAATAGTATCTGTATTCATACCCGTGTTGAATTTAATCTCATCGAGAGCATGCAGATTGGTTGGGTCTGTTACTGCCAAGAAGAGGCGATTGCCACGCTTAAATAGGGGAAGGGCATGGTGCTTGCTGATTAGGCGGTTATCAACAATGTCCTTGGGTATTGACTTGGTATCGTGGCTATCTAAATCGTAAATAGGTGTACCAAACTCATTAGACGCAACGGTTGCAATCGTTGCTGCGCTAAGGATTTCCTGGCTAACTAATTGTTGCACGAAGGTAGTGCGATTGCGCTGACTTTCCTGAAGGTGTGACAGAGCGTCTTCCGCGGTAAGCAGATTATCATTAACTAGACGCCTCGCTAGGCCATTTAATGTCATGTTATTCATGATAGTAGAAGATTCTTACTGGATTAAACCGTCATTTCTTATAGTATAGTAGTTGAATTTCAGCAATTAGACGAATTTATTGTAAGCCAGTTTGATTAAAATAGTAAGGTAGTCAATAGTTTATCATTCATAATGGACGCGAGTTAGCCTTTTTTAGGTGGCTTGATTCTATAGCGCTATTTTTCTACATTTACCAATAGGGATATATTATTGGGCTATATAAAACGTCTTAATCATCATAATTTAAGCTCAAGAGTAGAAAATGAAATTAGCCTATGGTTTTACATTAATCGAATTAATGATTGTGGTTTCTGTAATTGGTGTTATCACCATTATTGGAGTTCCTGCTTATAAAGACTATATTCGTTATAGTGATACCAGTGTATGTGCCCAATACATTATGGCAGCTCGTCTTAATGCCACTAATGTGATTGTTTCCGATAATGGTAGTCTTGATGGGGTGAATGAAGGCTCTTTGGGCTTGACAAACAATAACAATGAATGTTCTGGTGGCATAACAGTTTCTATTTCTGAAGAAGCGCTAAGTATTCAAGGGCGTATAGGTTCAGAAGCTTCCATGCGTGTTTTTACCATGAGTAGAGCAACTAATGGTGTCTGGTCATGCCAAACCACAGATGATGGTGGAGAAACTTTATATTCAGATAATTGTGTGAAGTTTGGCAATTAGTTAAGTTATACAGAATTTCTTCTGTCGAATGAGGATATTGATGGAAAACTCTTGCAACAAAAACAGCGTTGAACCCCAGGTGGGTAAATATTCATATATTTATATTTTTTCTTTAGCATCTTTCTTTTTGGTTGCTATGCAGTACTACCAAGATAATCTTGGAGGTCATGGTTTGAGTTTGCCAACAAATAGTGCGTGTTGGATAACATTTTCTTTTGTGATTGCAGCTGGAGCGTGGAAATGGTTTAAAACGGGTAAATTATACTATTGTCAGATGGATATTGTATTAGTCGTGGTGGCTATCGGTTTACTTTTGCCCTTAATGTGGTCACCTAGCCCATGGCGAGAGCTTTCCTATGACCGATATATCGCTATTTTTGCTCTACTGATGTTTATACTTTCTTATCGGCAATTTAGCTTTGATAGAAGCCAAAAGCAGTTTCTTTGGGCAATTATCGTATTAGGCATAGTTATTCAATGTTTGATAGGTATCGTTCAGTTTTTTATGGCAGATCAAATTTACCTTGTCAGTGATAGTAACCCAAGGCCGCTAGGTACTACCCAGCAAGTAAATGTATATGCTAGTTTAATTGCTACAGCATTCGTTATAAGCATATATCAATTACTGTCAGAAAAGCTAAATATAAAGTTTAAGCTTCTACATTTACTGATGATTTTTTTAGCTGGGGTATTGCAGACTCTTGTACTATCTCGAACAGGGATAGCTGGGTTAGTTATTGCTTTTCTTGTGCTGTCAGCTCTGTTTTTTTATCGATGGAAGCAATTGTTAATTCTGTTAGTTGTTTTTAGCTTGGGCGTTTCTGCAGCTCTGTTTATGCAGAGTCAAAATGAAGTCGAAGGCAGAAAAAACTTATCTGATCCAGGTTATAGAAAGATAATATATCAAACATCAATTGATTTAATTAAGGAAAGGCCTATCCTAGGCCATGGAATGGGTAGTTTTTCTTCTCATTATCATAATAAGCAAGCAGATTTTTACGCAAATCATCCTGAAATAATTCCTAAGCATGTGACTTCTGTACGTTTTCCTCATAATGAACTTTTATACTGGTGGTCAGAAGGCGGTTTGCTTACAGTATTACTTTTAGCATTTTTTGTATTTCATTATACTTACAGTGTATGGAAGCGTGGTGAAATAGAACATCAAACGGTGTGGATTTTATTAATTCCAATCGCACTACATACGCAAACAGAGTTTCCTCTGTATCATTCCGTTGCTAGCCTGACCTTACTCGGTTTTTTGATAGCAGTGGGTACCCCTGGTGAAAAGCGCTTTATTTCTCCTTCTTTTTCAATACTTCCTTTTACTTTTGCGACCTTAATGCCAATAGGGGTTACGGTATTTATGCTAACTAACTTGCATGCATCATGGTTACTGAGCCGTTATTGGGTTACCGGTGATTCATCTTACTTGTTTAATAAAACCAATCCTTTTGGCCAGCAGTCAGCTATTAACTTTTACAAAGCCACTGTCTACTATCTGTCAGATGAAAAGAACTTATTACCTATGGCTGAAAATATTTTGAGCAATGATGTTAAATTGAGGCCTTCTCACCTCGTTTATTGGACACTCTATAATGTTCAGTTAAAGTTGGGAGAAGTTGAGAAAGCGGAAATCACATACAATACAGCGCAATACTTATATCCTGCATCAGATAAGTTTATTCCACGGCGTAACTAATATTAATAGGAGTCTGCTTGGTAACACAAAAAGAAATTTTGTGACAGTTTTTGTCATTATTAATGTGTATTGTCAGTGTTTATGTTTACTTCATTTTATGAAAACCAGCTAACTATTTGATTTTTTTCGTAAAAAATAATTTGGCCTTGTGATTGCATAATGTTAATAACACTATTTTTTACTTTAATAATTTAAACACGAGGTGTTTTATGAAGCGCAAAAGTCAACAAGGCTTTACTTTAATCGAGTTAATGATCGTAGTTGCAATCATTGGTATATTGGCTGCGGTAGCGATACCAGCGTATCAAGAATATGTTGCTACTTCTACAGGTGGTGCAGCAATGAAGGGGCTGAATGGATATACGTCAAAAGCGTTGGCTTGTGTGCAAACCGATATCGGTTGTGACACTTTAAATGCTGAAATTACCAGTGATGCTAATGCATCTGCTACAGGTAATTTCGATCAAGACACAGGTCAAACACTTACCTATACTGTAGATTCTTGCGAGGTAGAAGCAGTGATATCCAACACTGGAGCCCTAACTTATGCTGCAGATGCTGTTTCTGGAGGATCAACCACACAGAATCAGTGTGAGCAAGGTGCTGGTTTACCGTTGACTCCATGATCCTAACTCAATGGAAAAATGTAACTCAAAAGGCTTCTATACGAAGCCTTTTTTGTAGAGGGCAAGCTATTAATAAGAATGCTTTTGTAGTTATCATCCAATAGAAGTTGGCGGTGTGTCATGAAAAAGCAAAATGGTTTTACTCTTATTGAGCTAATGATCGTTGTTGCTATTATTGGTATCTTAGCGGCAGTGGCCATTCCAGCTTACAAAAACTATGTCGTCGCAGGTTATGGTGGCTCGGCAATGAAAATGATTAGTGTCCTTGCCTCAAAATCCCAGGTATGTATCCAAACAAGTGTAGGCTGCAGTGAACTCAATGATATCGATACAGCTTCTACCGATATCAGCTTTTCTTCAAGTGCTGCTCATAATTCTACGTTTTCAATTACTTATACCAATGAAGGTTGCTCCTTAGTTGCTAGCTTAGATAATGCCGGTGGTTTGAGTTACAGCATTACTTCTATTTCTGGTGATGCATCAGAAGACGCACAGTGCTCAAAAGGAGCTGGTTTGGGGTAGTTTTATACCAATACCCGCATCGATAAATCCACCGCCTTACAATCCTTAGTTAACACCCCAATAGAAATATAGTCCACCCCAGTCTCTGCAATCGGAATAAGAGTGTTTTTGTTTACATTACCTGATGCTTCTAGTTTTGCGGGTTGGCTTTGCTTGTGGTTGTAGTTAACCCCTTCTTTAAGTTCTTCTAGCGAAAAGTTATCCAGCATGACGATGTCGGCTTTTGCTTCTAGTGCTATAGCCAGTTCTTCTAAATTTTCAACTTCCACTTCTACCGGTTTTTCTGTATGTAGATGCCTTGCTACACTAATGGCTTGCTGAATACCTCCGCAGGCGGCGATATGGTTTTCTTTGATGAGGAAGGCGTCGTAGAGGCCGATGCGATGATTGTGGCAACCGCCTTGGGTAACCGCATATTTTTGCGCTGTGCGTAAGCCGGGGATGGTTTTGCGGGTGTCGAGGAGTTTGACTGAGGTGTGCTTGACTAGGTCCGCATAGCTCCGGCAAATCGTAGCGGTGCCGGATAGCAGTTGTAGAAAGTTTAGTGCGCAGCGTTCTCCGGTTAACAATGTGCGGGCGTTGCCAGATACGTGAAATAGTGTTGAGTTGGCGTTTACCTGATCTCCATCTCTTGTCTGCCATTCAATATGCGTGTGGGTTCCCAGTTTTTTATCCAGTTGTTTAAAGACGTTTTCAACCCAGGCACAGCCGGCAATGGTACAAGCTTCTCGCGTGATTACTGTAGCGGATGCCGTATTCTGTTCAGGAATAAGCTGCGCCGTAATATCACCGCTGCCTATATCTTCTTCTAGGGCCCATTGAACCGTTTGTAAAATATCCTGTTGAAGTTGGCTGGAAAGGTTTTGAAGAAGTGAATTGGAGTGGGTCATGTTCTCTTACTATGGGTTAAGTGATCGGGACGACATTATAACGGCAATGGTTGGTATTTGAAGGATGAATGTCAGCCGAATGTCACTTTGTTGTCGCCTAATATAGCCTTGGTTTTACATTATATATATGCAAAAAGAATAATAAGTCGATATTTATAACCCATTGAAAAATAATAAAAAAAATGTGTGAACAGAGTCGCGATATTGAAATTTGAGCCTGCAGCTTGCTCATTCACATCGTATACTCATTGTATCGGACCTCCGTGTATTTTTAGTGGCTGAGTACGCCATTGACTGAGAAACGGAATAATGAGAAGCGGAATCGTTGAAATGCGAAATAGTATGCTGAAAAGCGTACTGAGAGATTTACTAAGTATCATTGATAATCTAGCGCTGGGCCTGCCTTATGACCACATCCAAGAGTAATGCGAACGTCATTTCTCTATCATTCGATAAATCGAACCCTGTTCGCAGTGAAGCCTTGATAAAAGAATGTTTGGTTCAATTGCCAAAACCCCTTCAGCTGGCTCGTGATGTTGCTCATGTGGATTTAAAGTCAGCTATCCAACATTTATTTGATCATGTCGACGACTCTCTCTTCGAAATTGCCGACCGTGCCTCGTCTAACCTTGAGCAAAATGTTTTCTTTGAGTCCATGCGTGAGATTCGTATCCAGCGACGAGCCATGGAAAAATGTTTTTTGCTGAATATTGACCAACGTTTTGTTGCCTTAGCCGAGGGTGGTGACATCTTCGCTTATAATGTCAGCCATGCTGATAGTCAATTGCCTGATGATCTTTCAACGATCAGTAAAGAAGAATTAGAGGAGTTGGTTGCCATTGATTCTCTGGTGAGTAAGTCTCTGGCACAAAATAAAAATGCCTTACGTGTCCTTGCCTTGCGTATTAACGGCTTGGTGACCACTGTAGTATCTGAGAAAAGCAGCCCTCTAACGCCACGGGCTTTAGCCGATAGCTTTGTGGCGGCCGCGACATTAATTAAGATTGATATCAAAGCGAAGCTGGTTTTATTTAAATTATTTGAGCGTTACGTCGTCAATACTTTGGGTGATACGGTTAATCGGGTTAACCGTGTATTGACGGAGCAAGGTGTCCCTATTCCAAAACTGTCGACTTATGACGAACCTCATTCACAGGTATCGTCTTCTGCGCAATCCTATCCTAGAGCCCCAAGGGCTGAAAAAAGGGCCGGTAGTCTCTACGGGACATTGCAATCTTTGATGCATGAGTCTGATAAGCTGTCTCAACCACTCCCTGAACCTAGCTATTCTAGTCACTTGCCGGAGGAAAAACCGGATTCGGCCAATGAGACATATGGCTTACTTTCAGCGCTTTCAGCTTTGCAACGCCGGCAAATACAAAATCTGGAGGGCGCAAACACCAATGGTCCTCGATTATTATCCAGTAGTGATATTCAAGCGGCTGTTCTCTCTGCAACGGGGAAAGAACTGCTAGATGAGCATTCGCAAGATGTTATTAAACTCGTCGATATGCTGTTTTCATTTATTTTAGATGACCAAAATTTGCCTGGCCCTGTAAAGCTTATTTTGGCGAACCTACAAATACCTTTTATTAAAGTTGCACTAGCGGATGAGGATTTTTTTAATAAAGAAGGGCATTCCGCTCGTCGTTTACTTAATGAGATGGCAATGGCATCCATTGGTTGGTCTGGCGACACGAATAATGGTGACGTCTTACTCAATAAAATTAAGTCAGTTGTGAGTAAAATCCTCAATGAGTTTGAGAGCAATTTTGAAATTTTTACTCTCTTACTAACGGACTTTATCGCTTTTATGGAAAAAGAGCGTCGACGTGTCAGCTTATTTGAAAAGCGTGCTATTGATGCAGAAGACGGTAAAGCAAAATCAGAAGTCGGGCGTCAGCATGTAGATGCCAGTTTAGATGAGCTGCTAAAGGCGCATTCCGTTCCTGCCGTCTTTACGCAATTTGTTAAAGGGCCATGGTCTAATATTTTATTTTTAATTTATATGCGCCAGGGCATGGAAAGCCAAGAATGGTCTCAATCCTTGCGAGTTGCCAAAGAGCTTGTTTGGTGTGCCACTCCTATTAGTAGTGATGAGCATAAACTCAAACTTACTGCGCTAATGCCTCGCTTAAAAGTGTTATTGAAAAAAGGCTTGGATAATATTTCGTTTAATCCGGTTAAGCAGGCTAAGTTTATTGAACAGTTAGATGATCATTGTCAGGCATCGTTGGACAAGTATGAGCAGGAGAAACGAGAATCTTCTGCTGCGCTGAGTGATGAGTCAGAAACAACGGAAGTTTTAGAGGATGAGCCTATTACGATAACCCCCCAGCCTTCAGCGGAAGTGACTGTCGCCGTTGATGCTAAGAACACTGCAGAGAAAGAAGAATCCGAAGTGGAGTCGAGCGTGCTGGCAGCGACAGAGCCATCCTCCGCAGAACAGCCCTCAGTAGCATCGCCGTCAACAGATGTGCAGACACCAGAGTTGGCTGATTCTCAATACCGTAACTTAGTCGATAATTTTACCGTGGGCGTTTGGTTCGAAAAAATGGAAGAGGGGAGGGCTTCTTACCGTTGCCGTCTTGCAGCGATTATCCGCGGTACAGGCAAGTATATTTTTGTTAACCGTGCTGGCGTTAAAGTTGCTGAAGAAACCCGTGATAGTTTAGCGCTCCAGTTGCAGAATGGTCACTTGCGAACCTTAGATGATGGTATGTTGTTTGACCGTGCATTGGAATCCGTTATTGCTAATTTGCGCAAGCCAAAATAGTATATTCATTTTTTAGCACAATTTCCGTATCATGGCTGCTCGATAATAAAAACGTAATTAAGCCGTGTTTGGAAATTCTATTCAGTGTCACAATTCCTCAGAACCTTTTATTCTTGTCGATGGTTGGCTATCGCCTGTTAAAAAGTTGTTATCGCCAAATGCCAATCAACGCCCTGACATCGATGATGTCAGTCTTTTAGTGATTCATAATATCAGCCTGCCCCCAGAGCAATTTGGCGATGCTTATATCGAGCACTTTTTTTGCAATCAGCTCGATGCTTCTCGCCATCCTTATTTTCGTGAGATTGCGTCATTGTTGGTTTCTGCCCATTTTTTGATTACCCGTAAAGGTGAGCTTATCCAGTTTGTATCAACGCAAGAGCGTGCTTGGCATGCGGGTCAATCTCACTTTGGCGGGCGGGATAATTGTAATGACTTCTCGATTGGTATCGAACTGGAAGGCGCCGATAGGATTCCCTATTCAAAACAGCAATACCAAACACTTGCAGATGTGACAAAGGTGCTAATGAATAAATATCCTCAAATTACTCAACAGAGAATCGTTGGCCATTCAGCCATCGCACCTGATAGAAAGACGGATCCTGGTGAGGCCTTTGATTGGAAAAAATATTATTCTATGTTGGATGCTGTATGTATGGAGAATGGTAAGCCATGAGTGATACAAGCGCGTCCATTTACTTGGCTTCAAAGTCCCCCCGAAGACGGGAGTTGCTGGCGCAGATTGGTGTCGTTTTTGATGTGATCGATGTCAATGTCCTTGAGCAACGAGAATCCAATGAAGCCGCGAATGATTATGTAAAACGCCTTGCCCGTGAAAAAGCGCAGGCAGGGGCTAAGGTTTATGCTGATAAGCCGGTCTTAGGTGCGGATACGATTGTTGTTTTAGGGAAAAAAATACTTGAAAAACCGCAGAGTGCGGAACAGGGTATTAATATGTTGATGGCTTTATCGGGGCAAGTGCATCACGTGATGACCGCGGTTTGTATCGCTTATCAAGGTCGAGAACAAGCATGCTTAAATACGACACAAGTGCGTTTTCGCAACATTTATTTAAGTGAAGCACAAGCCTATTGGAATACGGGAGAACCCGCTGATAAAGCCGGTGGTTATGGCATACAGGGTATGGGAGCTATTTTTGTTGACTCTATTCAGGGTAGTTATTCGTCGGTTGTCGGCTTGCCTCTATTGGAAACCTCGCAACTATTAAAAGCGTTTAATGTTCCGATTCTTAATACTAAATAGACATACTACCGAGACACTTAAAAAGGATATAGTGTCATCCCCGCAGATCTGCAATGCAGGAGCAGTTGCTAATCGCGCAAATGACGACGAGAGGAATAATCATTCAATTGCTACCTGAATCTATTGTTTTAACGTAACTTGTTAGTAGATCTCACGCTTTGTGGCATAATCCGTCTTTTTTGTACTAAATCTAAAATAACACACTGATAATAAATACTATGCCTTCCTTTGATATTGTATCCGAAGTCGATAAACATACACTCACCAATGCGGTTGACCAAGCTAATCGGGTGATTACGACTCGCTTTGATTTTAAAGGGGTCGATGCAAAGTTCGAACGTAATGAATATATGGTAACGATTTGGGCAGATGTGGATTTTCAATTGCAGCAACTATTGGATATTTTGAAAACCACATTGGTTAAAAATAAAATTGATGTTAAATGTTTGGATATTGCTGATCCTAAACCATTGGGAAAACAAGTCAGACAAGAAGTCACCGTGCGTACCGGGTTGGAGTCACTATTAGCCAAAAAAATTGTCAAACTAATTAAAGATAAAAAATTAAAAGTACAATCGCAAATACAAGGGGATCAAGTGCGGGTAACTGGCAAAAAGCGTGATGATTTGCAATCTGTCATGGCGATGTTAAAAGAGGAAAACCTTGAAATGCCTTTGCAATTTACCAATTTTCGTGATTAACCCCACCCCATTTTTAATATCAAATCCTCGAGAAAATAAATGGTATCTGAAGGTGTAAATAGTTGGCGCGAAGCAATTTTAGTCTATCGTCATCCAAGAGTTGTCGCTATTTTTTTTCTTGGCTTTGCGGCAGGTTTGCCACTGTTACTTGTTTTTTCTACATTAACCGCCTGGCTGCGAGATGTTGGTGTTGCACACGCATCAATCGGTTTTTTTGGTTGGATAGGCATTACTTATTCTATCAAAGTCTTTTGGGCACCTATTGTTGATCGCTTATCTCTTCCTCAATTAACAGCTTCTCTAGGTCAGCGTCGCAGTTGGATGTTGTTATCGCAAGCGGGGGTTGCAGCAGGCTTTGTATTGATGTCTTCATTTGATCCTAATAGCCAACTTGTTTTAATCGCTCTTGCTGCTGTATGGGTTGCCTTTTCTTCTGCAACGCAAGATATTTCTATTGATGCTTATCGTATTGAAGCGGCAATTCCTGAATACCAGGGAGCAATGTCGGCCTCTTATATTTTTGGTTATCGAGTCGCTTTATTGGTGGCGGGTGCGGGAGCATTTTTTATTGCTGATAAGTGGTCATGGGAAATCGCTTACCAGGCAATGTCGGCTTTTATGTTAGTGGGTGTTATAACCGTTTTATGTGTTGATGAACCGTTCCAAAAAGAAGTCGAGGAGAATCATTCCCTTGGACAACCATTATCACTACGTTTTTTAAACTGGTTTGAAAAAGCGGTAGTGGGTCCCTTTGTTGATTTTTTTCAACGCAATGGCCACTTCGCCTTATTGATTTTGGCTTTTATTGCGGTCTATCGTCTCAGTGATATTACGATGGGCATTATGGCTAACCCATTTTATTTGGATTTGGGTTTTAGCAAAACGCAAATTGCTACTATCGGTAAAGTGTATGGTTTTTTTATGACCATGGCTGGTGCTTTTTTGGGTGGGTTAATGGTGGTGCGCTATGGTATTTTTCGACCGCTAATAGCCGGAGCAATATTGGTGGCTGCCACGAATGTTTTATTTGCTGTTTTGTCTTTAATTGGCGCCGATATCAATTGGCTAGCAGTGACAATTAGTGCAGATAACTTGAGTGGTGGTTTCGCTAGCTCTGCATTTATAGCCTACTTATCTAGCTTGACAAACAGGGCTTACACCGCCACTCAGTATGCCTTATTTAGTTCTTTAATGACTTTGCCGGGTAAGTTTATCAGCGGATTTAGTGGAGTGCTGGTTGAATCTGCGGGCTATTTTTATTTTTTTATGGCGGCCGCATTGATTGGTGTGCCGGCCATTATTTTGTCATGCGTAGTTTGGTTGCACGATAAAAAAAGAGTCAATTAAGGTATTAGTATTTTTACTTTTGTAGCGGAGTTTGTGGGCTTAGTCGATGCATACAAAAGATAATTTGAGACCTTTGGAGCAAAATGGCTTTCGTGCAAAGGTCTCAATTGATTTCTTATTCTTGAAAAATAGGTCGGCATATGTATAATCGCTTAGCTTATTGGGAAAATAAAAGGATTGTGTTATGGCACATGTAGTACACGAGTTACCTTGGTGTGATATCGATATTGACACAACAACAGGGAAAATATTTTTGCAGCAGAGATGGAACTATAACTGGATATTGGGCGCGGGGATGCCTCCGTGGACTGCCGCAGAAAAAACAAATTTTCATAATAGGGCAGACCAATATATATGGGCAGCCTGGTCAAATAGAGCAATACTGGGGGTCTCAGGTAGCTCTCAGTTTTCTAAGTCATACTCCGCGACAGGGGTTCCAATCAATTTAGACATTCGTAGAGTTACCGCTAAAGAACACTGGAATGTTAACGCTAAAAAAATTGCGGCTGGAGCGTATGAACGGAGTAATGTCTTGTGGCATGCACGTATTATAAATTTGGACACAAACGATTTCCAAATTAGAAATAATTGCTTGGGCTTACCAAGAGTTTGCTATCAACAAAAACCCGTAGCTCACGAATTTGGTCATACAGTAGGTAATACGGCTGTTCTACGGCGAGGTGATGAATACGGTGCTGGACATGTCTACGTCAATGACCATGGGAGCATGATGAATGTAGGCAGCCAGTTAAGAGATAGGCATTTTCAGACTATATTGGATGAATTAAATAAAATGATTCCTGATACAGTGTTTACGGTGAAGCGCATTATTTAACCTAAAAAAATCGGTTGAATTGTAGCGAAGACAACTAAGATGTTGAAGAGATGGTATTCTTTTGGTGATCGTAGTGATTCTACGTATGAATGTGTGTAAAGATGATGTCTATTCAGCATCTTAAACGGCTGCTGTAGATTCAACTGATTTAAAAAATAAAATTCCAGGTTGACGATTTACTTCGACCAAAGAAAGCGCTAAAAGCGTTTTTCAGGGTTAACTAACTAAGGATAGAGAGTCTGTGCATAATGAAAAATATTATAGCTATCTTTTTGCTTTTTTTTAGTTTACTGGCGTGTTCAGAAGAAAAAGGGGTTATAGAAACAATGAAAAATATTGACTGTGAAGCGCATGTCGTTGTTGAAGAGTGGTTGGGAAAACGTTTAGATCAAGCAATCAACCAATTTGGTACACCTCTAAGCGAGGAGATATTTGACTTAAACAATTCAGTTGTGAATGAATTTAGAGGCAAGCTGCGCATACTATTTCCTGATGTAGTGTCAGAGAAATGGATTAAGGAGCTATCCTGGGTCGTTGAAAATGATTGTATGATGACTCTTTGGCTAGACAAGCAACAAAATGATTGGGTGGTGGTTGATGCTTTTTATTGGAATAAAGACGCTGAATTTTAAAATTTATTCTGAGACCTTTTTCTTCAGGAGTAACGAATCAGAGAAGCCGTCCTTGGCTCTTTCACAAATGTTGTTTTTTTAAAATCTATAACTTATACACCAAGTTTAAAGCGGTAATTGAATCGGTGCTAGTATCTCCTAAGTGATAAGGCATCACTCATTGCCACTTTGAGGCCCGCCACGTTTTGTAAATAGCTATTGTCTGAGGTTGCTTCAACACGGAAGTCATCAATAAAGTGTGTGTTTTCCGATAGCTTTAGTTTTAGGTTGGATTCACCGATAACGGCGACACCACTAATATCTTCTCCCGTGTCTTCGACTTCTGTGTCCCTATAACC
>JBNKUQ010000018.1:0-41544 GCA_050298695.1 Cellvibrionaceae bacterium | reverse complement strand
AAAAAATGGGTATTCATGAATGGAGTTACGCCAGTCAGGTAGCAGATGATATCCGTTATAAAGTGCCTTTGGTGGATATTGAAACGGCCTTGTCCAGTTTGCATCAAGAAGTGGAATTAGGTTTTGATGCGGCTACCGCTTTAAAAGAAGCGGAGCGCTGTTTAAATTGTGATGCGCAAACGGTGTTTACCACAGAAAGCTGTATTGAGTGTGATGCCTGCGTGGATATTTGCCCCACCGACTGTTTAACGATGACGCCGGATCAAGAAGAAAGTGCACTTCGTCAGCAACTCACTGTGCCGGCTAATAATAACGAGCAATTATTATTTGTTTCCGATGAATTAAAAACGGGGCGTGCAATGGTAAAAGATGAAAATGTCTGCCTCCACTGCGGCTTATGTGCAGAGCGCTGCCCAACGGGCGCCTGGGATATGCAGAAGTTTTCCTACAAAGTCACTAAAGCGGGAAAAATGTGTTTGTTGTAGTTTGATGGGATATACCAGAGTCTAAATGACTTACTAGCAAGTTACTTTGGAAGAATGCACTTGAGTGTTTATTACTTCCGACGTCATCCCCTCCTTCGAGGGGATGACCATTTCAGTGCCTCGGTAGTCAATACATTGCGGTGAGTAAAAAATAAATAAAAAAGACAGAGAAGCTTATGTCAGGATTAAATGATTTCGTTGTTAAGTTTGCTAATGTGAATGGCACCGGTTCGGCCAGTGCGAACCAATTATTTGCCAAGGCGATTTTTCGCATGGGCATTCCCATTTCACCGAAAAATATTTTTCCTTCCAATATCCAAGGTTTGCCAACCTGGTACGAAGTGAGAGTGAGTGAAAAGGGCTACTTAGCTGCACGCGATGGCGTTGACTTAATGGTATCGGTTAATCCGCAAAGTATGGCCAATGATGTTGCCGAAGTCGTTGCCAATGGTTATTTTGTTTATGACTCCAGTAAGCCCATCGATTTGCGTTTAATTCGTCCCGATGTCAATTATATTGGCATTCCTTTTACACAAATTTGTAATGCGGAATACAGTAACCCGCGCCAACGACAGCTGTTTAAAAATATCATTTATGTGGGTAGTTTAGCGGCTTTGTTAGACATGGAATTTACCGTGTTAACCGATATGATTGCCGAGCAATTCAAAGGTAAGGAAAAACTCGTTGCCCCCAATATTCATGCGCTAGAGTTGGGGTATCAATACGCGACTCGCCATTTTGATTGTCCACTAGCGATTCGCGTTGAACGTCGCGATTGTGTCGGCGATAAGATACTCGTGAATGGTAATACGGCAACCGGCTTGGGTGCGATTTATGGCGGTGCAACGGTCGCCGCTTGGTATCCCATTACGCCCTCGACCTCGGTGGTAGAGGCCTACGAAAAATATGCCAACAGACTGCGTATTGATCCGGGTACGGGGCAGAAAAATTTTGCGGTGGTTCAGGCTGAAGATGAATTGGCCGCTATCGGTATGGCGATTGGTGCCTCTTGGAATGGCGCCCGTGCGTTTACGGCGACCAGTGGGCCGGGTGTTTCCTTAATGGGCGAGTTTCTGGGCTTAGCTTACTTTGCAGAATTGCCTGTGGTGCTTGTGGATGTGCAACGGGCGGGACCCTCAACGGGTATGCCAACTCGTACCCAGCAATCCGATGTATTGGCTTGCGCCTATGCCTCTCACGGCGATACCAAACAAGTGTTGCTGTTTCCTTCTGATCCCAAAGATTGTTTTGATATGGCCGCGCAAGCGTTTGATGTAGCGGAACGGGTACAGACGCCGGTAATTATTGTGTCGGATCTCGACATTGGGATGAATGATGTTGTTTGTGAACCTTTGACTTGGGATGACGAGCGCCGCTACGACCGTGGCAAAGTGCTCGACCGAGACGCCTTGGAACAAGCGGCTGAAAAATTTGGCCGTTACCTCGATGTGGATGGCGACGGTATTTGCTATCGCACTTATCCAGGAACTCATCCCACTAAAGGAGCCTTTTTTACCCGAGGTACTTCCCGCGATCCCTATGCAATCTATACTGAGAGTGGAGAGGAATATCAAAAAAATATGCAGCGCTTGCAACGCAAGTGGCAAACAGCGGTTCGTTACTTACCTGAGCCTGAGTTTTTTTCAAGCGCGAAAAAAGCCAAAGCCAGTGAAGCGATGTTGTGTTATGGCTCTAGCCGCGCAGCGATGTTGGAAGCGATGGATGAGTTTGCTACCAGTGGTATCGCGATGGAAGGCTTGTGTATTAAAGCCTTTCCCTTTGCTGATTCAATACGACAACTCATTGAGCGTCATGAGCGCGTCTTTGTGATTGAACAAAATCGTGATGCGCAAATGCGTACGCTACTGATGAATGAATTTGATATCGATCCTGCGAAATTGATATCGGTTCTGCACTACCACGGTAGCCCTATTACAGCGACCAGTATTATGGAAAAAATTAAAGCCTATAGCGATGGCAATCAGTCGCAACAGCAACAAGAAGCGTCTGCTTAATCCTCATTAATAAACAAATAATAAAGAGAGAATCATGAGTTTTATTCGCCCTAGTTTTCGTCATCCAGAGACGCCCAAAAATGCCATTGGTTTTACTCGTAAAGACTATGAGGGCAGTTTATCGACCCTGTGTGCGGGTTGTGGACACGACTCGATTAGTGCCGCCATCATCAATGCCTGTTTTGATTTAGCCATTGAACCACATAAGGTAGCTAAATTGTCTGGTATTGGTTGCTCCTCTAAAACGCCAACCTATTTTTTAGGTAACTCTCATGGTTTTAATTCAGTCCATGGGCGTATGCCCTCGGTGACAACGGGCGCTAACTTGGCTAATCGTGATTTAATTTATATTGGCGTTTCCGGTGATGGCGATTCCGCTTCGATTGGTTTGGGACAGTTTGCCCATGCAGTGCGCCGTAATTTAAATATGTTGTATATGGTTGAAAACAATGGTTGCTATGGTTTAACCAAGGGGCAAATGTCGGCGACAACAGATTATGAATCAGTTAATAAAGCAGGCATGAAAAATTTTTATGAACCCATTGATCTCGCCAGTTTGGCTTTGCAACTGGGGGCAACGTTTGTGGCGCGAAGTTTTTCAGGGGATAAAAAGCAGTTAGAACCCTTAATTAAAGCCGCTATTTCTCATCGAGGTTTTGCTTTTATTGATGTCGTTTCACCCTGTGTCACCTTTAATAATAACCCCGGTTCTAAAAAAAGTTATGAATTTGTACGAGAGCACTGTGAGGCCACGGGGACGGTTGATTTCGTTCCCCTTGAAAAAGAAATTACAACGGATTACGAGATAGGGACCACAGAAGAGATTACACTACACGATGGCTCGGTAATCAGGCTGAATAAAGCCAAGGATCTCGATGTACACAATCGCTTTGCCGCACAACAAACGGTTTATGAAGCAACCCAGCGGGGAGAGGTATTAACGGGTTTACTTTATGTCGATACCGATCCCTGTGATTTGCATGATATTCTCAATACCAGCATCAAACCACTCAATGCGATGAGTGAGTCGGTATTGTGTCCTGGTTCACAAACCCTTGAGACGATTAACGAATCGTTTCGTTAGGGGTTTAGTTACTTAGCCCTGTCCATGGCTGACTAGTTAATCCTTATCTGAATACGCCTCAAAATAGGGGGAGTCGAGAAACGTGTGTGTTTCGAGATGAGCGAGTAGCTTTCCACTGTCTAACAGAATAATATCTTCAGCGAGTTCAATTACTTGTTTTATAGAGTGTGTACTCATAATCACTTTACAAGATTTACTCAATTCTTGAATCAGTGTATTGAAGAGTTGATAGCGACTAGGGTCGAGGTTAGCGCAGGGTTCATCAAGCAATAATATTTTAGGCTCCAATGCCCAAGCTCGAGCCAGTGCCACTAATTGCTGTTGTCCCGTAGAGAGAGAATGTGTGGCGATAGCAGACAGCTCACTAATCTGCGCCCAGTCTAAGGCTTCTTCACAGCGCTTTTTCACATCGCTATCTTTCTTCGAACTTTTGTTGCGAAGCAAAGGCAGACGAATATTATCAATAACGCTACGATCCAGTAATACGGGTTGTTGTGGTACCCAAGTGATGCGGGGTGGCAAAGGTTTCCGTTGCCAAGTCAGACTACCGCATTGGGGTTGAATAAGGTCAGCAAAACATTTGAGTAAAACGGTTTTTCCAGATCCATTTCCACCTATTACCGCAGTAATGCCTTTAGCGCTAATTTGCAAGTTGATCTCATCTAATGCCGTTGTCTTGCGAGTCTGCTGGTCGAACACAACCGTGAATTTATTAAGACTTACTGGTAGATACTCAGATAACTTTTTGTCCAGAACAGTCATAAGCGCGCAGTATCTCGGGTGAAACGATACTTCACTATATGCATCACCGCATTCAGTAGCAAAGCAAGGCTGATTAATATAATGCCCAAAGCTAAGGCTAGCGCAAGGTTGCCTTGCCGTGTTTCCATCGCAATAGCGGTGGTCATCACGCGGGTGTGTTGCTCAATATTTCCGCCCACAATCATCACTGCTCCAATTTCCGCAATTGCTCGTCCAAAACCTGCAAGGACAACAGTAATGAGACCCATTCGAGATTCGTGCAGTAAAATCTGAAAACTCTGCCAGGGTTTATAGCCTAGAAGTTGTAGCTGCTCATGTAGACGTAGCCAATGTGAGCGAATGTAGGGCAGCGATAGCGCAACGATAATGGGGGTGATCAAGAGTGTCTGCGCGATAATCATGGCGGAAGGGGTATAGAGTAGGCCCAATATGCCTAAGGGACCCCCTTGAGAAAGTAGTAGAAAAACGATTAGCCCCACTACCACGGGTGGTAGCGCCATCATGGTATCGATAATTAAATGGCAAAAGCGTCTTCCTGGAAAGGGATAAACCGCCATTAATAAAGCCAGTGGTAAGCCGAAAATCACTGCCAGCAACAAGGCCGATAAACTCACCTGAAACGATAGGGCAATAATCTCCAGCAACGGGCCATCACCTTGAGTAATTAGCTGGAAGGATTCATGAATGGCATTGCTTAGGGTGGACATAGCATGGTTTAGATTGAGTGACGTAGGGTGTATTAAAGCATATTTTGGCTGATAAGCTTGCTTTGTTCTTGGATTAACAGAAAAACGTACATTGCTAAAACACATAGCTGAAGTCAATTATAATGCTTAGGCAAAGTTTAGTTTAAACAACGTGCTGATTAATTATTTGTCGATTTGTCGGCTTACTGCATAATCCTCCGACTGCCTATAAGTGTGACTAGATGGCTGAACCAATAATAAAAATTGCTTCTTGGCAGCCAGACAACATTACATTGAATGAGTTTCCTATTCTGAATCGATCAAGGATGATTGGTTCAGAATATATTGAAAGATCTCTTGATGAAAACAAATCAATGTGGTTTGTTTGAGCCGGTATTGTTGTTATAGTGGCGTCATTTTTAAAGTCACTTATTTATGTCGGTTATATTTCCGCTGCTTTATTTATCACTCATTATTTTGGCTATTGTCATCTGTGAGTGGCGAGTTGTGCTTGCCTTCTTTATTGTAGTGATATCTTTTCCCTTTATTTTTGGTTACATCGATTATTTATTCAATATCAGCTCTAGTGAGATTGAATTAGAGTATGTCTGGATAACGGGCTGGCTATTTGCAGCGGGTGGGTTACCTATCTATATTGTTTTTATGATGCCAGCCTATTATTTGCTAAAGCGTATCTCCTCGATATCACTTTTCATTAGTTTTCCAGTGACAGTCGTCTCTATATTATTGATACTGGCGGCCTTTATTATTACTAAAGAGTGGAATTACATTGTATTTTTAGTGATAACCGGATGTGGGATTTGTCATTCATTATCAATTCTAGGGCTGATTCATTTATTTAATCGATGGCGACCAGGTTCAGAACTAGTTGCCGAAAATTAAATTCAGATTAAAGAGACCGGTATAAAAAAGGCACTTTTTACAGTGCCTTTTTATGGTTTTATCAAATAATAGCGATTAAGCAAGCGTGATATTTAATTCTTTAAAGCGCTTGGTTAGTAACTTGTTTTCATTGTAGTCGATAGGAATGACTAACAAACTAGGACCTTCTTCGTTAAACGTGCGCTCTAAGGTTTCTTGTAACTTATCCGCCTCGGTAACAAGGTGTCCATTCCAGCGGAAAGCCTCCGCTAGTTTCAACCAGTCGGGGTTAGTAAAGGCAAGATCAGTGCTGTGATCAAACTCGTTTTCTTGCTTCCAACTGATAAGGCCATAGCCACCGTCTTCCCATACCATCACTGTAATATTACTTTTTAAACGATAGGCGGTTTCCATTTCTTGACCATTCATCATAAATCCGCCATCTCCACAGATCGCTAAGATGCGACGCTCTGGATAGACTAGGCTTGCGGCAATGGCACCAGGCAAGGCAAAGCCCATAGAGCAGAAGCCGTTTGGAATTAGGCAAGTATTGGGTTCATGACAGTGGTAGTGGCGAGCAATCCACATTTTATGGGCACCAACGTCAGATAAAAGAATATCTTCGGGGCCTAGTACTTGGCGCGCATCCCACAATGCTTTTTGTGGACGAATAGGACCTTCACCGCTATCGTCTTTATGTATGGCCAGCTCTTTGGTCATCATGTCGCGAATACTACGTTGAGCGCTAAAGTCGTGATCAAAACCGCCTAGGGCATCGATTTTTTCATTGAGCATTTCTAACGCATGGGCGATGTCACCAACAATTTCAGTTTCTGGGTGATAATCTTCATCAATTTCTGCGGGCAGGAAGTCGATGTGCATGACTTCTGTCTCATGTTTTTCATTCCACAATTTTGGATGGTATTCCACCATATCGAAACCAATGGCAATAATCAGGTCTGACTTATCAATCGCGTGGGAAGGAATATCTTTAGCACCCAATCCCACGGTATAGAGGCAGTAATCAGCATCTACATCGACGCAGCCTTTGGCCATGAAGGTACTCATTACGCCGATACCTGTGTTTTCACAGAGAATGCGTAACTGCTCACTGGCACGTCGGCGGATACAGCCATTGCCTGCGAGAATGATAGGTGTTTTGGCTTTTTTAATACGCGCGTATGCGATGTCAATAATCTCTGGATCAGGCACTGAGCGTAAAAACTTGTGAACTTTCAAGGGCTGTTTCTTTGACGGCAGCTTAGCGATATCTTCTGGTAATTCGATATGTGTTGCGCCTGGTTTTTCAGTTCGAGCAACACGGACTGCTTTGCGAACGATTTCGGGAATATTGTCAGGGTGCCAAATAGTCGTTGCCCACTTGGTTACAGCGCTAAACATTTCAACCACATCCATAACTTGGTGCGACTCTTTGTGAAGGCGGGTTGACGCACCCTGGCCGGTGAGAACAAGCATGGGTGCGCGGTCCATGTTAGAGTCGGCGACACCGGTGATCAAGTTAGTTGAGCCCGGACCTAAGGTACCAAGACAACCTGCTGGATTGCCAGTTAGGCGGCCATAAATTTCTGCCATAAATGCAGCGCCTTGCTCATGGCGCGTTAAGATAAAGCGAATTTTGTCCGATTTCTCTAGAGACATCATAAAATCGGCGTTTTCTTCGCCGGGGACACCGAATATATATTCGATACCCTCTTCTTCGAGGCATTTTACAAACAGGTCAGAGGCCTTCATAAGGTTTCCTTTGAGTTGGAATGATAGTAATGATTATGGAATGGTTTTTTCGTACAAAAATAGAGCGCAATTCTACTACTTACCAAACGATTTGTTAATGTAAATACGGCAAATAATCACAGTAAACTTAGTTATAGTTGTCCAGCTCTATTGTGTGGGATGATCCCAAGAGGCTTTTTTATGTGCACAATTGTGGTGAGTTTAAATAATTTGTGAGGCGCTTTTACAAGAAAGCCTTCTGCTAATATGTAAGCTTATTAACCTAGTAGGTTTTATATGCCGGGTTAATAATTAAAAGCTAGAGTACTGGTGATTTCGTACAAGCTCCTTTAACCTACATTTTTTAATAGAAAGGTAAGCACATGATTAATGCCTATGCAGCTACTGAGGCCGGTGGCAAACTTGAAGAATACCAATATGACCCGGGTCCATTAGGGCAAGGTGATCTTGAGATCGATGTAGAATATTGCGGCATATGCCACAGTGATTTAAGCATGCTAAATAATGAGTGGAGAATGACGGCATACCCCTTTGTACCTGGACATGAGGTTGTTGGTACGGTTTCGGCTTTAGGCGAAAATGTTAAGGGCTTCAGTATTGGCCAACGAGTGGGATTAGGATGGCACTCCGCTTATTGTTTGGCCTGTGACCAATGTATGGAAGGGGATCACAATTTGTGTGGAACGGCGGCGGGAACGATTGTGGGTCGCCATGGAGGTTTTGCCGATAAAGTGCGTGCTCAAGCGCAAAGTGTGGTGCCATTACCAGAAGGTTTAGATGCTGAAAGTGCAGGTCCTTTATTTTGTGGAGGTACTACCGTTTTTAATCCTTTGGTGCAATTCAATATTTCTCCGACGGCTAAAGTAGGAGTGATTGGCATTGGCGGTCTAGGGCATCTTGCGCTGCAATTTTTAAATGCCTGGGGCTGTGAAGTGACAGCGTTTACATCGACTGATGCAAAAAAACAGGAAGCCTTATCTTTGGGTGCTCACCACACGATTAGTTCAACGAAGAAAGAAGAGCTAGAGGCGGCAGCAAATCGTTTTGACCTTATTCTTTCAACGGTCAATGTAAAGCTCAATTGGAACCGTTATGTTGGGACCTTAAAACCCAAAGGGCGTTTACACTTTGTTGGTGCAACTTTAGAGCCACTTGATATAGCGGTATTTCCATTATTGTCTGGGCAGCGTTCAATATCGGGCTCACTCGTTGGCAGTCCTCAAGTTATCGCCAAAATGCTCGCTTTTGCCGAGCAGCACAAGATACGACCAGTTATTGAGACCTTTACATTTGATCAGGTGAATGACGCTATTGAGCATTTGTCTTCAGGTAAGGCGAGATATCGAGTTGTGCTGAAACGTTAACCGTTGCTTAATATTTTTTTTAGGGAGTAGTATGTCTGCCTCGAAGAGAAAACCCGTTTTACTGGCTTTGCAAGGTGGTGGTGCACACGGTGCTTTTACTTGGGGTGTGCTGGATTATTTATTAGAGGATGGTCGTTTAGACATTAAAGCAATCAGTGGGACCAGTGCGGGTGCACTTAATGCGGCAGCTATGGCCCCTGATTATGCAAATAATAGAGTGGATGATGCGCGTCAGTCTTTGCGTGACTTTTGGCATGGCATGAGCGTACATGGTGTGTATAGCCCCTGTAATTTTTCTGGTTCAATGCAGCTAAATAGCCCTTGGACTTTTGCGTGGCCGTGGTTGGTACCTACCTTCACTTATCACAATTCTCCTTATCACCCTAACCCCTATAATGTTCATTTTTTAAAAACGCTTATCAATGAACAAATTGATTTTGAAAGTATTCAAAAAAAATGTTCGAGCTTACGTTTGTTTGTGAGTGCGTCAAATGTGTTAAATAATCACTTGCGTATTTTTTCAAATGAAGATATGTCTGATGCTGTTTTACTTGCCTCGAGTTGTTTGCCTAAAATTCATCAGGCTGTTGAAATTCATGGACAATATTATTGGGATGGCGGTTATATGGGAAATCCATCTTTAGAGCCTCTATTAAAGTCTTCATCTGCTGCAGATGTGGTCGTGGTTCAAATTAACCCCATGTATATTGATACGGTGCCTAAGTCCGCTTTTGATATTCATGAACGGGAAGAAACGCTTTCGTTTAACTCGAGTTTATCGAGAGAAATTCGTCATATTGCTGAAATGAAACGTTTAGTCGATTCTGGATATCTCGATAGAAAAAATGCAAATATTAAATATCTTCATATCGTGCATGCTGAAACAGAAATGTCAAAATTGGATAATAAGACCAAATATGATACTTCGTGGGTTTTTTTAACATCACTACGTGACATCGGAAGGAAAGCTGCTCAGCAATGGTTAGATAAAAATTTTGATACCATTGGTCAGAATGATTCTATTGACCTAGACGATTGGGATGCAGAATATAGCCATAATCAATAAGCTCTTTGGTTTATATCTCTACTGAAAATCACCTCAAGTCTTGAGGATTTTTCACGAATTTCATTTTTAATTCTTGTGAATTAGTTCCGTTTTTAGTTCACAATTTTAAAATTTGCTTGTCGCTAGCTCTATTAAAGAATTGTACTATGCTGGGATGGCTTGAGTTACTGCTTTCCTGTTTTCTTCTTGCAATATACAGCCAATCACTTAGCGAGAATAATTCAAACGTTATTCAATGTCTCTAGCTAAAAATGTTAGAAAAATAAAATTGATTTAATCAATAGGACAAAGAACAAATAACACCAATAAGAGTTATCTGCTCTGAATAAAGAATTCACCAGGAGATTGTATGGTCAACTGTTTTCATGTATCTCGCGTTATTATTATCTCTTGTATTATCTTTGTATTGGCAGCCTGCGGAGAAGACTCTGTGGAAACCAATAGCTCGATATCAAATAATGAGAATACGGAAAATACGTCTCCAGATACCTCTATGTCTCCTGAAGCTCGCCAAGGGCAGGAGCTTTATGAATCCATAACTCAGGGTTGTTTAAATTGTCATGGTGTGGACGGCCAATCGACAACGTTTAAAGCTATCGATTTAACGGCCAGCAGTTATCAACACTCTTCCTCGCAAGGAATAAACTATTCGTTGGAAGAATACATCGTACAGTGGATGCCTGTTAGTGATACGTCGATGTGTTCTGGAGACTGTGCCAGAAATATAGCGGCTTACATTCGTTTTATGGCGGATAATTCAGATCCTGATTCGGGTTCAGATCCGGAGACGCCTCAACCTATTGCCGATGCAACGGCCAGCCAAAATTTAAATGGTTTTGCTCCATTGACGACTAACTTTACTGCGAGTAGTAATCAGCCAGAAGGCTTGGAAGTCAATTACCAGTGGGATTTTGGAGATGGCACAACTGGAGAAGGCTTAACTCAAAATCATGAGTACAATAACCCTGGAACCTACCAAGTACAGCTGACGGTAATGGATAGTAATGGCAACAGTGCGACAACATCATTAACCGTTGTTGCACGTGAAAATACGGCGCCAGAAGCTGTCGTTTCTGTATCTACTGCAACCGGTATTGCACCATTAACCGTTAATTTTAGTGCGGATAATTCTACTGACGATCAAGGTATTGCCGCATATCAGTGGAGCATAATGGGATCAAATATCAATGGTACTTCAGCAGAATATACCTTTACTGAGGCAGGTACTTACGAAGTTACATTGACTGTGCGTGATAATAATGGATTAGAGGGAACGGCAACCCAAATCATTACCGTCGCAAATCCTGATGTCAATATTGCGCCAGTCGCTGATGCTTCCTTATCCAATCCTTTGTCCGGCCCAGCACCATTAACTGTCACGTTCGATGGTAGCGCTTCTGAAGATGAACGTGGACAAATTGCACGCTATCTTTGGGTATTTGATGGTGGTCAGCAAGTTGAAGGGATGAGAGTGACAAGAACTTTCGAAACTGCGGGTGATTACACTGTTCGTTTAATAGTGGAAGATGCTGAAGGCTTAAGTAATCAAGTTGATATTGTTGTTCAAGTTGCAGACGCAAGTGTTAGTTGTAATGACCTGAACGCACACTTTGAAAGTGAAATATTCCCCGTATTTCAAGGTTCAGCTTGTGTTAACTGTCATATCAATAGTAGTTCTGGCGGATTCCAAATGCCCGCAAATAATATGTCGGCAGCTTATGATGCCTTTAGCCAGCGTGCTGCAGTAGAGGTCGGAGGTCGGCCTCTGATATTAGCCAAACCCAGTGGCGCAATTAATCATGGTGGTGGTGTTCTTTGGACTACCGATAGTCCTGAATATCAACAAGTGTCTGCCTTTGTCGAACAAGTACTTGAGTGTAATAGTGCTTCACCTGATCCCGATCCTAATCCGAATGATGAGAATCCCTATGCATGTGCAGATCCTGTAGCGGATACATCATCGGAAAATGAACTCAAACGTTTATCTAAATTGCAGTACAGCAACACGTTAAGAGATTTATTAGCTCGTTTGAATAATAGTTCTCAAGAAACCACTATTTTTAATTCTCTACCACTCGATGGTTTGCCTGATGATGAGTCGGAAGATCATCATTTCGATCGTTTTGATCAGCGTATGATGACAGAACACGTCTCGGCACATTTAGATATTGCGCTGGCTTTTGCCCAAGGTGTGAGTAGTGATGCCAACGCTTTGGAAGCATTTACCGGTGCGTCTTGTACGCGTGCAGGTACTGAGCAGAGTTGTCTCAATCAAGTCCTAGCCAATATAGGACCTATTATTTTGCGCCGCCCTCTTATAACGGAGGATATACAGCTATACCAACAAGCCGGTAGTTACGAAAATCTGATTGCTTCACTATTAGTGTCTCCAAGTTTTCTATTTCTCGAAGAACATCGTGGAGAGGCTAATACCGAAGGAAATGTCATGCTGACAAATCACGAATTGGCGGCCAGACTTTCTTATCACTTCTGGAATACTATGCCCGATAATAGATTGCGTGCAGATGCTGATAGTGGAGCTATTACGACTAATTACCAAGCTGTAGTTGATCGCGTTTTCAATGATCCTCGCACTCGTGAAAATTTACATGAGTTTTATCGTGGCTGGTTAAATTTAGACGCCATTCCTGAATTTTCCACATCTGCGGTGCAGAGAAATAATTTCCTGGCATTGAATTATGGTAGTGGCAATAATTTCTCAGCCGATATCGACTTATCGGAGTACCGCCAAGCAGCTGTTCAGGAAATTCTTGATTTAGCTGATTACTACACCTGGGAAGCAGTTTCTGGTTCGCTCGACGATTTGTATACGAGTAATATATCCTTTGCTAGTAGTGCCGATTTAGCTCGTGCTTATGGTGTTCCAACATGGCAGCGGGGTAACTACAATGACTTGGTGCTGTTCAATAGCAGTCAGCCGCGAGCGGGAATATTGACTCGCGCTGCTTTGCAAATGTACGGCGGCTTTGCCTCTCGGCCTATTATGAAAGGTGCGAGAATTCGTAAGGAATTACTCTGCGACACTATGGCGCCAACACCAGCGAATACCGCAGCGCCAGAATCTGCAGTGGTCGAAGATCATTACAGTACCCGCGAGCGTGTTCAAGCGATAACAGAAATCTCTGGTACCGATTGCGCTGGTTGTCACGCTGTGCAAATTAATCCACTCGGATTTCCCACTGAGTCCTACGACGTCTTGGGACGTTATCGTACTTTTGAAGCCATTTTCAATTTGGATACTGGTGTTCAAGAATTCACCGCTGATGTTAATACCACTACCATCCCGCAAGTAGAGTCGACGGATACTCGCGTTGCTAATAATGCATTGGATTTGAGTCGTTATGTTGGTGAAAGTCATAAATCTCAGGCTTGTTTTGTTCGTTACTACTATGAATACAGTAAAAGACGAGAAGAAAATTTGGCAACAGACAGTTGCGAGTTAAACACGCTCTATCAGGTACAAAGTGATGAAGGTTTAGTCGGTTTGTTTAAATCTATTGCTTTACTACCTGAGTTTAGATGGCGGTAATTATTAAGAATATAAAAAGTATCGGATCGAGTTTCGAAGAGGATAAACTATGCATTACGACAAATTGACTAGAAGACATTTTTTGCAAGGTGTCGGTTGCAGTTTGGCTCTTCCATTATTGCCTTCGCTAATGCCTAGCCAGGCTGCTGCGCAGACTTCTTCAAATTCCAATAAATATTTTATTGCCATGCAATCGGATCATGGCGGTGTACCTATGCAAGACTGGGCACCCGTTGGTGGTTGGGCTGCTTCGACCCAATATCCCGATGGTCAATTTCCTGCGTCGGTAACGGAGGCACAGCTTTATTCTGGAAATGCTTCTGAGGGTATGGATCATCGTATGCATGCCGGTCGTTTGTCGGATATGCTTCGCTCTCGTGCCCATAGTTTTAATCCCACTGGAGAAGCTGAGTTATCAAAGGTACTTTCTCATCACCTCAACCCTTATTTGGATCGCTGTAATCTCATTAATGGCTTAGACATTATGTTCTATATCGCTCACCATTCTAGCGGTATATTAGGCGGATTTAATACCACGACTCACGAGGAAAATAATACAGATTTTTTATTTCCATCCATGCCGACTATTGATCAGGTGATGGCGAATTCAGCAAGCTTTTATCCATCGGGAGACACCTTTTCAACTCGCTCCATTACTTTGGGCGATTCCCTATCCTACAGTGGCAACCTTGGCTCAGTAGAACCGCTAGTCACGCACCGTGGAACCCTTAGCGTATATGATGCTTTATTTGGTGCGGATTATGTGCCTTCAGGGGGGGCTGTCGATCCGAAGTTAAGCTCATTAGTTGATCGCGTTCTACAAGATTACAACCGTACGATGAACTCGTCGCGTATTAGTGCGAATGATCGTCAGCGTCTAGAGGCTTATATCGATAGTGTTAATGAAGCTTATCGACGTGCACAAAATTTAGCAGGAGCCAGCTGTAATCTATCGAGACCATCACAAGATGTTCGAATTAGTTGGAATGGAGGCGAAAGTGCCGCTCAGGAAGCCGCTAATTGGCAAGCAAATTTAGATGTTGTCATCGCCGCAATGAAATGTGGACAAACGCGTATTGCCACCATGAATTTGAAGCCTTTTTCGGATCAATACAGTGGTGATTGGCATCAAGATATTGCTCACAGACAACTTTCTGATATTTGGTATGACAATATTATTAAATCCAATCGCTTTGTTGCCGAACATATTTATACTTATATACTTGAGCAGTTAAACGAATCTATTGATGGTGAAAGCGATACGACTTATCTTGATAATGCTCTAGTACTGTGGGGGCATGAGTGTGGTCAATACACGCATCAATCGGAATCCATGCCTATTTTAATGGCCGGTAGTGCTGGCGGCGCGATTGCAACAGGTAATTACTTAGATTATCGCAATCTCAGTAGTAACTCGTTTTCTGATGAGCGGGACCCTATTTTTATGCCTCTTTATAATATTGCTCGACGTCCAGGTCTGCCTTACAACCGCTTCTTAAAAAATATATTGGACGCTATGGGTATTCCCGAATCTGATTATAAGGTTGGTGCTTTATCGAGCATGCATGGCTATGCTGACCCTTATGTCGGACAAGAGAGTTGGTGGCAGAGTCGGGAGGATGAACGTTATCCCGCTCGTATCAGAGGTGCTGATATGGATTTGCCTCTGCCAGGTTTGTTTAGCTAGATTCTTGTAAATAAACACAACGAGTTATAGCTATATAATAACTTTTTTATAAAAAGCTTCTATTGCTCTTATCTCTTGTGGTGCCTTTAACGGAGGAGCATGTCCCGTTCCTTTTATTTCTACGAGCTTGGCATCAGAAGTGCTCTTGATCATTTTGTTGGCAACATCCCGAGGAAAAAATGTAGACTCGCTACCACGTATAATTAAAACCGGACATTCAATTTCTTCCCAGTATTTCCATAAATCAAAATTAAAGAATGAATAATTTTTTCTAAACGCATCACCGATTTTAGGGTCATAGTGCATACGGTAACCGTTATCCGTTTTAAACGCACTATAGCGCGCCATTCCTTTGAGTTGATTTTCCGTTAGCAGCGTACCGTAGCCTTGATAAATTCGATTACAGTATTCGTAAAGTTCTTTTTTAGTGGCAAATACGGGGGCTCTACCAATATATTCTCCCATGCGCCGTAATTCAGTTCGCTTAATATCAGGACCTATATCATTGAGAATGAGGCTTTCTATGGGAGTGTGAGCCATAGCGGCTAATATCATGCCGATAAGTCCGCCCATGGAGGTTCCCAAGTAATGTATTTTTTCTGCGTGGAGGTGGGCAATAAGTGCATTGATATCTGCGCAATACTGGATAAAGTTATAATTCTCTTTATTGCCGAACCAGTCGCTATTTCCTCGTCCAACAATATCCGGGCAGATAACACGATATTTTTTACACAGCTTTTTGGCTAGAACATCAAAGTCATGGGATATGCGTGTTACTCCGTGTACACAGATAATGACATTCTCATTGTCTGGGTCACCCCATTCTCTGTAATATAAGCGGTGAAAACCTTCGTTACTCAAGCCTAAATAGTAGTTATCTTTACTTCTGTGCATGTTTTCTTCTGCAATAGGAAGGCGCCTATTATTTGCTAAAAAGCGCTCAACCGTAAAATCTTTAAGTAGCCTAGCTATAAACATAGTCGTTACCTTCAAAATACACAATTTCAAAAAGGGTTTTATGTTGTTTTTATAGTTAGTACTACAATTACCTCTATTAAATACTGAGTATCAAATATACGCAATACAGAGCATTAAAAAATGTTCCTAATTAGTTAACCCTAAAAATACATAATGTAAAACGGGGTTTTACTGGTATTTTTATTGTCTGCATTGACCTAATCTGCCAATGGTTGCACATCTATGTACAGCACGTTGACTAGAAAAATGCCTTTAGCACTGATTTTTTGGTTGCAATAAGTCCTAGTGATGTAATTTTTTCAATCAGTATGTTGTGGATTTTTCAGGACCGACTAATTACTCCCTTTAATGGGAACGACATTATCCTTTGCTTCTTCAGTTGGCTCGGATAACTCTTCGAGATACTTCGCTAAGGCTTTGCGAGCTTGCTTGTCTGACTCGAATAAGTGTGGCGCAACTTTGCGTTTTTCTAAAGCATTTCCCAATTTCATACGCAAAAATGCGCCACCTGAATAGCGTGTGCAGCTGGTATAAAATTCTTTTTCAACTTCAACAATTTGTTCAGCATGATAATCCATAACTAAAGGATCGATATACACGCCATCGTAATTAACCACCATCGCAAAACGATTACCGACACTATGAAATAATTCTTCTACCACATGAACGATACGATTCACATCATCTTTCGTGCGAATTTGATAGCCTTCTAAATTAAGGAAGGTGGTATTACGTTCGCGGTCATAACTGATACGTTCGGTTAATTGCCTTTCAAGCAAGAGTTCACTCAGTTGCATAGGCTCTTCGAAGAAAATAGCCCTATCCATTGTACGGGGACGATTGATAATAGGTTCAAAGTCCATATGGGCCAAAATATCTTTTTCGATATCAATACCTGGTGCCACTTCTGTTAGTTCAAGACCGTTAAAGCGCAGTTTAAAGACGCAGCGTTCGGTAACGTAATAAACGGGCTTTTCGTGAATAGCGGCCAATTTTCCATTAAAGGTAATTTGCTCAACATTACTAATAAACTTTCGTGTGCGACCTTCTTGCAAAATATTTAAAACGCCATCGACCACTTCGACTTTTAAACCGCCAACCGTAAAGGTACCTGCAAATACTAATTTACGGGCATTTTGACTAATATTAATAAATCCGCCTGCACCCGCAATTTTAGGTCCAAACTTACTCACATTAACATGTCCAAACTGATCAACTTGAGCAAGGCCCAGTGCGGCTAAATCCAAACCACCACCGTCATAAAAGTCAAACTGCTGATTTTGGTCAAGTAGGGCATCCATATTAACGGAGCAACCAAAATTTAAACCGCTTTGTGGAAAGCCGCCAATAACGCCAGGTTCTGCCGTAAGCGTAATAAAATTTAATACTTTTTCTTCATTTGCGACCGCTGAAATTCCTTCAGGCATGCCAATTCCCAAATTGACAACACCACCCATAGGTAGCTCATAGGCACAGCGACGAGCAATAATTTTTCGCTCACTCATTGGTAGTGTATCCATACTATCAATTTCAGCACGAATCTCGCTGGTAAATGCTGGGTTATAAACCGTGCCATAGGTTTGGTGGTGGTTTTCTGCTTTAGCAACTACCACACAGTCCACCATCACACGAGGAATTTTAACGAGGCGAGGGTTAAGCGTTTTGCTTTCAGCTATGCGTTCAGTTTGGACGACCACAAGACCATTTGAATTTTTAGTTGCCATGGCAATAGCGAGGTTATCGAGTGTTAATGCTTCTTTTTCGAGAGTGGTATTGCCAGAAGGGTCGGATGTAGTGCCGCGTAAAAAAGCCACATTGATGGGAAAGGTTTTGTAGTACAACCACTCTTCACCATCGATCGTCATTAATTGCACGAGATCTTCTGTGGTTACATCATTTAATTTTCCACCTTTATTACGTGGATCAACAAAGGTTCCCAGGCCAACTTTGGTAAGAATGCCGCCACGATGTGCAGCAATATCACGAAACAGTTGGGTTATCGTACCCATAGGGAAATTATAGGCTTCAATTTTATTTTCAGTGGCGAGCTTGGCAATTTGTGGCACAAGAGACCAATGACCACCAATAACTCGTTTAAGTAATCCTTCATGGGCTAAGCGATTAGCACCACGAGTTGCGCCATCGCCTGGTGCGGCAGCAAAGACGAGGGTGAGGTTTTTGGGTGAGCCAGTCTCAAGGAATCGCTTTTCTAGCGTAACAATCAAATCTTCTGGTGTCCCTGTGCCAACAAAGCCGGAGAGACAGAGAGTATCGCCATCCTGAATCAATGCGATGGCATCCTCTGCCGTAACCAATTTATTTTTCATAGGAGTCTTTGACCTAACTATTCTAATTTATCGTTTAAAGGACATTTAATACTTCTACACTACAAAAATAACGTTCATCTCAAGCTGGCGTTAAATTCGCTTAGATGAATTTGCGTTTTATTACATAAGGGTATTACTCGTTCCCACGCTCTGCGTGGGAGTGCATAGCTAACTACTAGCTTGCGTACCATCCAAAATTTACACAATTTTAAGCGATACATTTGCCTTTGGTAGATTACACTATCTACAAATACTGAGCCAAAGTATGTATTCCCACGCAGAGTGTGGGAATGAGTAAAAGCGCAGTGTATGTGGGATACATGGGCTTTGAGTCTGACCGCAACGCCGCCAGTGGGCAAAAAGGCAATTTTTAGAGATGCCCATAAATCAATCCCGCTCTTCTAGCCAGTCTACAATACCTTTACCTAAAATACCTTGTGATTTTCCGCTAACAAATACGCCGACATGGCCTCCGGGTAAAGGGAGGTCAGAATAGTCTTTGCTGCCAACGCAATTCTTCAATGCCATTGAACATTCCGGTGGAATAATGTGGTCGTTTAGTGCATAGATATTTAAGACAGGCATGGTGACTTTCTTTAAGTCAACTTTTTTTCCATCCAGTTCAAACTCATTGTGAATTAATTTATTTTCTTGATAGAGATCTTTAAACCACTGTTTAGCCGCTTCTCCTGGATGATCTGGGCGATCGGCTAGCCATTTTTCCATGCGCAAAAAATTCATCAACTTTTTTTCATCACAAGCAATGTCGAGTAAGTCAATATTGTACTTAGTGAGTGACTTTATTGGCGTCATCAATTGAAATACCATCCCCATGAGTTCGCCGGGCATATTGCCATAAGCATCAACCATTAAATCAATATCATTGGCTTGGAGATTGCGCGTCCATAAATTGATATAGCCATGCTCAATCTTATCGTCGCGTTGATCACCATGAAAATCAATTGGGGTAATACTGGTCATCAGGTTATTGATACTTTCTGGATGTTGTGCAGCGTAACAAACGGAAAAAACGCCCCCCTCACATATGCCCAGTATATTAACCTTATCAATATTGTGTTCTCGCTTTATAAATTCGATACACTCATGAAGGTAATCATTAATATAGTCTTCTAAACTTAACCAACGGTCGGCCCGTGTGGGAGAACCCCAATCAACCGCATAAATATCAACGCCTTTATCGAGCATATTGCGAATCAGAGAGCGGTCCTCTTGCAGGTCTGCCATGGTATATCGACCAATTAGGCCATAAACAACAATAACCGGAACCTTTATGGTTTGTTCTGCTCGTTTTTCATAATGATAGAGGGTAACTTTATCTTGCTTGAGTACAATATTTTTGGGCGTTGTACCAATTTGAATATCATGATCCTTTATGGATGCCAGTTTCTTTGCTCCTTCGACTAACTTGGAATTCAGTTCGGCAATTTCTTCTAATGCCACGTAGGGGTCAAGTTGGGGCAATAAACTCAACGTGAAGTCTCCTTGGTCGATTTTTTGATAAATTGTGCGGCTAGATCATTATGAATGTCTTGAACTAGCTTTTTGGTTTGACGCAATTCTCGTCGAAGTTCTGTTACGGTTTTATGTAAATCATCAACTTCTTCACGTGTTGGAATATGCATAGCTTCGCAAATAACTTCAGCAACATTTTTTTCGTGTAAACGATATTGCATACTGGCACGAATCACACTGCGTTGGGCATTTAGAAATTCTTCAGAGCGATGAAGTTCTAGCAATTCTTGATTGGCGAGTTCAGTCCACATATCAATCAGTTTACGTGGAGATAGCGCTGCAAGTTGATCTTTATCCAAACTGTTGATCTTATCAAGAAATTTAGAATAGGCTTGAGTCCATTTAGCAAATACAACAGCGTGATATTTTTTACTTTCATCAAAGAGTTCTAGCCAACTATCACTGGCTTGTGACAGGCGATGGTCGATATCTGATATGCCTGAGAATAAAGGACCCTCACTAAGTTTATGCGCGCTGACATCGAAATTATCTCCGGAATATTTGAGCCAACTGTTAGGGTTCGACATGTCCATCAGCGCTTTAATTAAGTATTGATTCGATTCATCATCTACCAATGCAGAAGAAAAGTTACGAGAAACCGATTTAAATAATGCTTCTCCAGATTCGATAAGTTTTTTAATATCTGCACTCAGTGTGTTTGAGCCAGACATTCCTTTAAGATATTGCTCCCAATTGTCAGTAAAACCAGAGGGTGTGACAGGGGAGTAGTTTTTTAAAAAAGATTGAGTGATGGCTTGATACGTATCAAGAATCAGGTTTGTGCTTGACTTATTGTCTGGGTTAAAGGCATTCGACCATGCTTCAAAGCCTTTTAGCATTTGCGCACTTGCTTGTTGTTGACTGGTTTGCCAATTAGACATGAGTTCTTGCCAAATTGCATTAGAGTCTTGTGTCATTGTATTCGTTACTCCACTATAGGATGTTGAATATTGGTTGGAAAGCTCACTAACACATGGAGTGGTGTGAATTGTTAAACAATGCTTTTTATTACATTTACAAGCTTGTAGCTGATGTTTTAGCTTTCGTCTTTATTATTAGTATTCATGGATGCTTTAGCAACTTCCCGATAAAAATTTTGATAACTTTCCAGCGCTTGAATACCCATAGGCATCAATTTATTAAACATAGCTTCGGGATTACTCATACTCGCAAAATACTCTTCCATATGCTCTTGCATTTTGTCCATCATCGCGGTTTGTATGGGTTCCAAGTCTGGGAAGCCCATCATTTTTCGAGCCTCTTCTGGAGTCATTTCTATATTAATCTTCATCACTTTGCCTCGTGCTACTAATAAACCTAGCGTTAGCTAATTAATGTTTCTTGCAGGGTATGAGCTACTCAGTTAACCCTGAAAAAGCCTTAGGCACTGGGTTTCTGGTTGAAATAAATAGTCAATCTAGCGATTTTATTTCCTAAATCTGTATGTTGTGCATTTTTCAGGACTGACTACTTGGTTTTAGTTTCGTTAAGCATATCTTCTGCTCGAGATGACAAAACACTGAACGCATCCTGATGAGCTTTGGTTGCAATATCCATGATAGCTTTCATTTGTTCGATACCCTCTGCAAATGCTGCTTGAGAGGCTTCTGCGGATTGCTCGGGGGAGTAATTTGACATTTTAGTTAGGGTATCTTGAAAAACTTCCATTTGTTTAGCCGCAATAGTCTTGTAGCCTTCTGAAACGAGTTGATTGGCTTTTACAAATGAGTCGAGATTTTTTTGATGGGTTTCTATCAATTGTTTAGTGTATTCATTATCCATGCCAGGAACCGCGAACTTGCTCATGAAGTTGCTAATATTGAAGTTCATAAAAAAGGGGTTGTCATAGTTCATTATTGTCGTCCTCTGTTTTTGTTTTTTTTGCTGTGTTTATCATCGGATTAAAAAATTGCTTCTGTAGATCAGCCATTGCCTGCATATTTTTGGCGGTAAACTCTTGTAGGTTGGCAAAAGGGGAGGCTTCCATCAGAGTTTCCATTTGTGACTGCATGGTTTCCAGTTGGCTCATAAAGTTGGAAACACTACTGGCAAGATAACCACTCATCATATCTTGCATGGGATGCCCATAAAAGCGAATAAGTTGTTTAAGAACAGCCTTGCTAAGAATGGGGCTACCACCGAGTTCTTGTTCAGAAACAATCTGCAGCAATAGGCCTCGAGTGATGTCTTCATTGCTGGTGTCATCGATAATTTGAACATCTTGACCTAGTGCAATGATATTTTTGATATCTTTGAGGGTGACATACCGACTATCTTCGGTGTCATACAACCGGCGATTAGCGTATTTTTTGATAACTCTGGTGGACATAGATCAATAACCTGCTCGTTTGTCATTGCTGACATTTTGCCTTAAACGGCAGGTTATTGATATATGCACTGGGCGCTAATTTGTAGCGCCCAGTCATATAATTAAGCCGCTTTAGTTGTTTTAGCAGCTTTAGCAGTCGCTTTCGCAGGTGCTTCGAACATTGGCGCAATTTCTACTTTCTGTAGAGATGAAAAGTAGTCTTTGGTCAGCTCAGCACCTTCGTTAAAACGGCTAGTCATTTTTTCGCTTAATTCTTTGGCTTTTTCGTATTGCTTGCTCATAAGACCCGTTAGGTCTTCAGCGGAAGCCGCCAGTTGAGTTTGCTCAACAGCGTAATCGATAATGTCGCCTTGTACAGCGTAGCCTAAGCGAGCAAAGCTCTCGAAAGAGTCTGCGATTAGACCATTGGCTTCACGTACTGGCTTCAAAAAGTCAGCTTGTAATTTAGCGAATTCTTTGAATTGTTCATTTAAATCAGTCATTGTTTTCTCCAAGAATAGGGTATATAAATCTGTAGTTTAGCGAATGTTGCAATGCAGCATTATACAGGCAATTTGCTGCATTGCAATAATGGTGGAGGTGATTTTTTGAATATCAAGGTATATGACAACTATTTGATATAAATAGTCTTTTTTGTTGTATTTGGTGACATCGCCGTAATTTTTGCTGCAATGCGGATTTTATGTCATGATTTCTGTGACGCCCGATAGCTTAACATCTGTTGTTTTTGTTCATTGGAAAGCAGGGCGATCAGCGGTGCAAGCTGGCTAAGCGCCTGATTTAGCTTATCGGCAACCAGGTGCTCCTCACCATTATTGATTTTGTCTAAAAGTGCATCGACTGAAAATTGATGCCCATTTAAACGTTGGGATTCCAAATAGTCGCTTACCGTTAACAGATAAAGCTGGCTCTGCCCAATTTGGGTTGCTTGTTCTAGTGCCTGAGCGGAGGCGTCCAATAGAGATTCTGATGTCGACATAGCCGATGGCCCCATATGTGAAATGCCTGCTGATACCGTGAGCTTTAAACGTTTCCCCTGAAGCTTCGCTTTGAGGCTTTCTACACTGGTACAAATTTTATTCGCCATCTCCATCGCATTGTTTTTATTAATAAAGGGCATGGATATGCAATAGCGAGCAAGTCCTATACGGGCGATGGTATCTTCTTTCCTTAGGGTATTCGTTAATATGTCAGCAATACGTTTGATCAAGAGCTCAGTCCCTTTGCGTCCCATAGAAATAAAGAAGTCCTTATAATTGTCGATTTCTATGGTCATCACGCTAATTTCGTGCTGATGCCGAGAGGCAAATGCTATTTCTTTTTCAAGCTGTTGAGTAAAGCCACGAGGGTTGAGCAATCCTGTTAAATCATCCAGTGTGGTCTTTTGGCGCAAGGACTTGGTGGTATTAGATAACTTAGCGTAAGACTGGGCTCGAGCGCGAATATCAGTGGCATTGAAGGGTTTCAGAACAAAGTCTGTTGCACCCAGATCTAGCGCTTTTTGTTTGGCAATTTCTGGATTTTCTGCACCGGTCATCACGATAACCGGTAAATTAGTGATCTGTTCGTTTTTGTGGGTGCGTATTTGCTTCAGTAATTCAAAGCCATCCATTTCTGGCATGACCAAATCGGTAAAGACAATTTGTATGTGCGGGTCATTTTCGATGACCTCTAGGCCATCTTCTCCATCTACCGCTAGAAGTACATCAAAGTCTTCGCCAAATACTTTGGTTGCAGCAATGCGGACAGTCCTGGAGTCATCTACAACAAGAACTCTGATTCGGTGTTGGTTACTTATAGTCATTTTAAAAGCTCAACGTCACACACGATTTGATCGCACAGAAATTACTTATCATTGTAGTTCAAAAAAGTTTGAATGGTCTAAATAAATGTCAGTTACTTCTAGAATGCACTCCGTTTAAAAACCTTTTGGTATAAGATCTGGTTTTATATGACGATATATTTTGAGAATTGATTCTCAAAGCTGAGATGTGTAGGTGATTGCACAGACAAGTTGTATTGTAGAATACGCACTTCCTGATAATGTCTGGAGAATGTATAAAGTGTATATGGCAAAGGAACAAATGGTAAAACCACATTGGTTATTGGTTGTCTTAGTAATGATGTTTCTCGTTTCCTGTGGCAGTGGTGGAAATAGCAGTAAGGAGAGTGATACTAGTTCTTCATCCAGTGTTGATTCCGGTTCATCTTCGGGTAGTGATACCAGTGATAACCCGGTCAATTCTGGGGACACAGAGTCTGATCCGCCACCCGTTGATTCAGATCCCGATACGGATGCTCCTGATGAGAGTGCTGATCTGGAAACGCCTTCAGACTCTTCGGTTGCAAAAAACAGCATTCGTCAATACACGTTCAATCACTCTTTGTGGAACCACTTTTCTTCCATTCATGACAACGTCATAACCGCTTACTGGATAGGGGAGTTTGCGATAGCAAGTGGGACTACCTATGCCTGGAACGGCCAGTTTGGTCAGTTAGATTATCATGCTCTTCCGCCTTCTGCGCAGCTGGGCTCCGATAACAGTGAGGATCTTTCATCTTCCAGCGCTAATAGATTTCAAGAATGGACCTTGGACAATATCGTGATTATGCCGCCCAACTTTGTTCAGAGTACTGGCTCGACTGCCGCTCAAGCGGAAATTAGCGATGCCCAGCGTGTGATTGATTATATTATCGATATTGAGGGAGGGCAGCAGTCAGGGGTTCCTATTTATATCTATGAGCACTGGCCTGAAGCAATTTCCGGAAGTTTAACGGGGTCTCAATGGTCGGCCTATCATGCGCAAACGACGGGTAGTTATCATCAGTGGTTCTTAGATTATCAAAATAAATTGGCTGCATTGTATCCAAACGTCGATATACGCATGGTTCCTGTTGGGCCAATTATTGCGGAGATTCTGCAAAATGCGGGCCTACAAACGTCACAACTGTCTTTCACTGAATTGTATGAAGACAACTCACCGCATGGGCGACCAAATATTTACTTTTTAGCTGGCCTTATCATGTATCAAGCGATGTACGGCCAACAGGTTAGTGATACTTATAGACCCCCTGTTGATGCGTATGCCGGTGTGAGCCAAGCCATTGCTAATGATTTTACTGCATTAAATGACTTCGTTTGGTCGAGGCTCAATGCCTACAACGAAAATGGTGTGCGTATTTGGCCCTAGCTAAAGCGCGCTTTAAAAATTAACCCGGCGTTTCTACGCCGAGTTAATGTGATTTCCACCAGCGCTTTGAACATTCTATTAAACCAGCATTGCGTAATGTGCGACGAGCGCGTTCGCAATCAATCGGGCTAAGAAATTCGCCGATAGTGAGTGAGCATGATTCGCTAGCGAGGGAGAGTTCAAGTTTATCCCTGGGAGAAGGAGGGGGAGCGCTTAGCAGATAGCAATCGGGCCGATGAAATATGTGCTTGCTATTTTCTTTATTGACCCCGCAAGACAAGACGACGTTATCCTCGGTAATAGTAATCAATTCTTTTCGATAGTTTTGATAACACACTCGGTACATAAAGTAGCTAAGCAAGCCAATCTCTATTACGCAAAAAAGTAAAATAATCCAAACACCCATATATAACCAAGCCATTGCGATAATCAGTGCAGGAAGGCTGATAAATAAAAGACACAATTTAACGTCTTTCCAGCTTGCGGAACGGTTAGGGGAAAGTGTAATTATTGTTGCATTATTGTTTGTAGAGCTAATAACCATATTTATTATCGCTACAGTTTATGGGTTTTATTGGTTAGTACGTTCTAGTAAGTTTTACTTAGTCTCTTTTGTGGTATCCAATTTTTCCATCTCTTTTCAAAGTTATCTAGACCACCTGGATAGAACTCATTAAATAGGGCAAGATTAATATTGCCATCATAGGGTTGCTTTTTAAGGTAATTAAATATTTGAGTGATAGTACGCTTACCATCGGCAGTAGACATCATATAAAAGACGATAGACCATGCTTGCTGATAATAGCTGCCATCTTTATTTGCCTTATACCAGCTTTGATAGTCATGACTTAAATAAGTGGAGAGGGGAAGTAACTGGCCGGAACGATGAAGAGTTTTAATGTTGTAGTCAGCATATTGATTGGGTGGAATTTCAATGGACTGACCTTGGGGTTTGAGTAGCTCAACATATTCCGCTAGGCCTTCATTTAGCCAGGTAGGGATGCGTAGGTAGTTATGACTGAGTAGTAAATGACTTGCCTCATGAGTGACAACTTGCAAGGTGGTTTTCATGTCGCGGTTAAAAAACAGCACGATTTCGTTTAATAATGGAGAGTGAAAACCAGCGACATTTTCTGGTGGTGTTCCGTTGGAGTGGCGACGGTAGTAAATTTGGAAGTCTCTTTTACTGGAAAATAGTCGGATATTGACAGCAGGAATATTTCCTAAATCGAGTGATAGCACATCGCGATATAGCTGGTGTATTTTTACCACCGCGAGTCTAATTTGATTCTCATCACTTGCGCTCAAATCCACCCCATGTAACGCTAGGTTGACCTCTAAAGTTGAAGCTAATGAGGGGGTAAATGCTTTGGTGCTAAATTGTGTGGTATTTGTGGGCTTTTGGTCACTGTAATGAGCACGGCCTTTATCATCTATCCAGCGATAGATTTCTGCATGAGAACAAAAGGTTATAAAGGATAAAAGAAATAGAATTTTAGTCATTGTCTTTAGCCGTGGTTGACTTAATAATAGACGTTTTTGGTGTAAATGAAAATTGAGTAAATAAAAGGAAATCAAGATGTTTGATATAAGTGATTATACGATTGAAAATAATACTATTACCCTGGATATTGAAGATAAAGCAGCATTAATTGGAGCATTGGATAGACTTATAGAATATGTTTCGGATATTGAAAAATTTAACACACATAAAATTTTTAAAAAAGAGTCAAGTTACGGCAAGTACTATTTTTCTTTCTATTTTAAAAGCTCTACCTCAGGTGAGTATTACTCATATCAGGAAGAAAATAAAGATTATCCCTCTTATTATAAACCTTATATTTCAAACGAATTTATTTTCTTTAACGCTTGTGCACAATATCCAGACTTATTGGATATTGTGAGATTCTATTTAGAAAAATTAGCGGCTACCTTACACCTGACTAAAAGTGTAGATGCTGACGAGTCACAAATTTCAGCAGGAGGGTATGCTGCATTGGCCTTGGCGCTGGCCGATGCCCAGTATTTGCCAGTATTAGCCCAGTTTGCTAATGGTAGCCTACTAGAAAAAAAAGCCGTTATTGAAAAATATGGTTTGCATCATGATGTACTAGTAATGTATCTAAGGGAGTTTTTTGCGGCGGATCGGTCTTATAAAATGGTCAATATGATGCGGCTTGCCGCTGATTATAAAAAAGTGCTAAATGAGTCCCCCAAGCGATTTTATGATGGCTTGAATCAAGTTATTAAATTGCGCAGCGGCAAGCATTTTGAATCCCAATTGCATAGTCATTTAGATAAAATTAGTGAAAGTTTTTCTGCCGACGCTCCTGACCTAATGACCTTTCTTTGCCAAGAATTCAATGTTGATTACAGGTTTGACATTCCCGATAAAAAAGAGACAACACTTATCGGTCAACATGAAAAATTTCATCACGTATATATCGAGGGTGGGATTCAGTCAGTGTCAGGGCTGCGCTCAGCATTAAAAAAAATGCTATCTGTGCTTGAGCGTAAATCATCGATTAAGGCAATGCAAAAGGAAAATGATGAGCATTTCTTTAGTTGGGATTTCTATTCAAAAATTGATGACAGTATTGAGCATTTAGGAAAAATTTGGGAGTACGGAAATACTTTCTTTAATGCCGCAGTTTCTCATAAAGAGTTAAGGCCGTTAGTGCTTGATTATGCGCATAAAATTACTCGCCAATCAGAGAGAAATTACGTTCTCTACTATAGCTGTGAAGACTATGCGGGAAGTTATGCGACAAGAGCGTTGGCGGTTGCGGATAAACGCTATGTTGTGGATTGTATTCGATTCTTAAGAACCAATGATTTAAGCCATGAGGTCTATCAGTCGGAACATATCCTTAGCATTATTGATGCTCATGGTTTGTGTGATGAGACTGTGTCGCTGATTGCTTTCCGGTTAACCGCTGGTGGTCAGCATCACGATGATGATATGCAGACTATTGAAGAGAGGCATAAGTTGTCTGATTACCTCAATGCGTCTTCCGAAAATATGCAATATTTGCTTAAAGAACTTAGTAAGAATTATTGGTTAACCGATAGTGAAAATGAAACGTTTACTTATAAACCAAAATCTTTTGACTATGAGGAAATAGAGTTTTTATTTGAAGGGTTTAATGATAAAAGCCTCACTCAAAAAATATTTGATGGCCTTAATGCTGTCCATCCTGTTCTAGAACCTCTTGCAGATCAATTGCTAGATTTTAGCAATGTTACAGTAGCTATCGATCCGGAAAATGATATAGGTAGCCGCTTATCTTCCGCTTGTGAGTCGGAAATTGATACGGGTTTATTTTTGTCGAACGCTAGTTTTTGTGTAAAATCAAAGTTACTTTTGTTAATTGAAGCCTTTAGTCAAGGCTCTTATAAAGAATTTGATCTAAAAAAAGAGAGGGTTAATTCTCGATATATTCCCGGTGTTAGTCAGCAAATCATACATATTGCGACTAATGAAAAGACAAGGCTTCGAGCAGCTTTGCTTAATCGGCAGCACTTGGAAAGAGAGTTTTGTATATTTAATGAAAAAAAAGTGCTTTTTCAGGAGCGAGCTTACCTGGAAAGTCTTCAGCAAAGTCCCGATGGAAAATGGCTTGGTTGTATCAGTGATCACCGAGTCACAGAAGGGGGTGAGCCTATTCCTCATCAAATGCGCATGACTAAACATGGAAAACTACAGCAAACGTTTGAGTCTTTTGGGGCGGCTGGTGATGAGTGGTGTTTTTCCAGTAATGGAAAATACGTCGCACTAAGGCATCGCTATGGTGCTGATCTCTTTACTACAAAAAATATGCAGCTACTTGATGACATTGATAACGTAGATCATTGTGCATTTAATCCCGCTAAGAATGAATTGGCGGTTGTCCATAATCACCATTTGACTATTTATAGCTTGCCTGATTTGTTTGTGGAACGATTTACCATCGATCTATTTAAAGATGAAAAGCAAGTTAATTCTATTTGCTACACACCAGATGGCCATTATCTTGTCACAGAAGGTTTTTATAAAGGGGCTACCCAAGTTAATTTTTATGATGCAAATCGTCTTGTTTATTGTGACAGTTTGTTTATTGATGACCGTATAGTGAGTTTACATATCAGTAAAAAATTGAAAAAAATGATCGTCTGTACTCGTAAAGGAAGGATTTTACAATATTCTACTGAAAAAATTCAAAAAATACTCAAGTCTATTTCCTTGCCGGAATCGAAAGACGAAAAACAAAGAAAAATTATGGATGGTAGTGTTATTACTTATATAAATTCAACTGCCCCTATTTTTTCTGCCACTGTGCAAGATGGGCAAGCTTATATTTCAATGGATGAAAAAATTCTTCGTATTCCAACAAACACTTTAGACGATTATAATCTTGTGGTAGATATTGGTTCCCCCTGTCAAAAATTTACGATTAGTCAGATGGGTGAAGAAAAACTACTGGCCGCGCAGTTAAGCAAAAAGATAAAAATTTATGATGTTTCTAATAATGCTGCCAGACTATTGTGGTCTTATAATTGTAAGAGCGGTACATTTGCGTTAATACCGCAGCAATCACTCATTGCTATTGCTGATTCTTATTCTCGTAAAGAAAAATATGGTGAAGAACATAGTCGATTAACAATCTATAACTATAAAACAAATAAAGAAATAGCAAAATATGAAGATATTCATGAAGATCTACGTTCTTTAATATTGACTGCTGATGGTGAAATTTTGATTGGTTGTCATTGTAGCCTTAATACGGATTCCTCATGTATTTACTTTTGGAATACATCAACATGGGAGCAGTATCGAGCGGAAAATATTAATATGGGTTCCGATCCGTATGCGGGTGCGCATCATTTGGCTTTGAATGATAAGGGTAATTTGTTAGCGGCGATTGACCATGTTATGCTAAACATTTTTGATGTTAAAACTGGAAACTTGATCGAAAAATTTGAGTTTCCAAAGCGTAATCGTTATATCCCTCACGCTATAATTTGGTCTCCTTGTCAAAATTATTTAGTGGCTGCATCATGGGAACAGCTATATATATTTGATGTTCAACAAGCAACATGGCTCAAGGATAAAGTATATAGTCCTAGCATCAATGAAGTTATTGCTTTTGGCTTCAGTGACGATAAAACTATGTTAACGCTAATAACGAAAAAAGAGTTAATCAATTGTTACTGGGAAAATTTATTAAAAGGTGAACTGGTTAAACCACAGTCTGCCAAAAGATTATTTTTATAGACTCCTTGAAAATATTATGCGTCCCGAAATATTTTTCACTGGCAAGTCCCTTTGGCAAAGAAAAACGGTTGTATTTGTTTAAGGTTACTAAAGACATCATTTCTCCAGGCTCCAATGTACTGATATGTGTTGTAAAGATAAGTGGAGCCAAACCACTGAAATGCACGTCCTTCAAGTGTGTGGGTAACATTGTCACGACGATAGGGATCACAGAAGGGCGGGTTAGCTTCAGTTGTTCCCTGAACAACATTGGAATACGCATCCAAGTTGCCGAATTCATCCTCTGCTCGTACTTTATAAAAATATGTACTGAGGGGCGATAAGTGATGGTCGGTAAAACTTAAACCGCTGACTAATTCGGTGTTGATAAGGTTAAATGTGCAAGATGCACAACTTGCTCGATAAATATGATAACCAAGCGCATCTTCAATCGCTGTCCACTGAAGATTGATTTGTTCGTTAGTGCTATCGGCTAACTGTAAATGATAGCTACCCTGTAGAGGCGTAATATCATCCCATCCCGAATAGTCGGCCGTAAGACGCGACAGCATGGCGTGAATAGCGGTGATTTGCTTACCAGATTTAAGGGTGTACTGTTTGTTCGTGTAGCCCCATGAATCCCAACAGCCATCGGGATTATTGGGGAGAGACTGACGAGACGTCGTTTGCGGGTAAAGCACAATAATATGATTCATGTCGGCCCATTCGTTGTAGCCCGCTTTACGATAAAACACATCGCCCACTCGCCCAGCATATTGTTTACAACCGTGAAGGGCAACGTGTACACGGCAGGGCTGCAAGTTATCGCAGGCTTCTGGAATATAAGCATACCCGGTATCTGCCATGCTAATCGTGTTGATATTACCCGTAAAAAAATCGCCATTGTTTTGATCAAATTGAATGAAACGCCCCGTAAGATTTCCGGTATTACGGGGGGTTAATTTTCCATAGAGTTGTTGCAATAATTTTCCGGCAGCATCGTAGTTACAATTATTTAAGTAAGGCGAATCGGAATTATCGCAGGCAACTCCCTGAGTATTGGTGATAACGGAGTGTCCTGCTCGGATAGTATTTTTATAAAAAATATTTTCAGTTCTGGTGTAACTCGCATAGTACTCAAATAAACTATCGCTGACTTGTGACTTTACGCGCCCATCATTGTAACCATGAAATAACCATATTTTTTGTTGGCTAATATTATCGGTGGTATCAATTAGCCCCACTCCTTGCCATTGGTTGGTAAGATCGATAAGTTTTTGTGTATCAGGATAGCCGATTAAACAATCGGTAAAACCAATATTAGCGTTGCCTTGAGCGCAATAGTAAGGACCTCCTGCAATAGTGGCGACGCCAGTTACTTTTGATGAGTGTGCCACCGCAAATTGTACGGCCATAAAGGCGCCCGAAGAAAATCCGGAAATAGTGATGTCATTGGGCTTGGCATTTAATGAAGGTAGCGTTACGGTTTGTGCTATACACAGTGGGCCATTTATTAGTAGGCCGATCAAAAAAAATAAATGACATGAACGATTAGTATATTTATTAAATGACCTTGAGGGTTTAAGTCGAGAGTGAATAAACGTGATAATAAATAAGTTGTTAATAATAGATGTTTTGTTGATAGCCTTCATACTTCATCTCCTGTAGTGGTGACGAAAGTGAATAAACTGTAGGTGTGTCCTTTATTTCAATTTTTATCAAATTTACTTCCGAGACGCTTAACAAGAATACATTGTTATCCTCGCGAAGGCGGGAATGACGCTTAGGGCAATAGGTACTCTGAAGTTACCCCACTATATTCGCTTTAACTGACTGCCCAGTAATGAAAGTCATTACCAACTAATTATTTCGCTTTATCGACTTGACCACGCTCTATCGTATAAATGTCGGTGACGAGTTCTTTCGAATGGGTATAGTCAGACTCAGAAATCAGTACAGAAACTTTATTCTCTTTTAAATGAGTCAGTACATCCATTAAGCGCTTTGCAAGTGCCGGTGCTACGCCTTCAAAAGGTTCATCCAGTAGTAAGAGTTTTGAACCACAAACCATGGCCCGTGCTAATGCCACCAGTTTTTGTTGACCGCCACTAAGGGTTAATGCTTGGCGATCGCGAAAGCGTGCGATTTCTGGAATGATTTCGTATACCCATTCGAGTTTTTGAGTATCTTTATCCTGTGTTGCCCACAACGGTACCAGTATGTTTTCCTCAACCGTAAATTGAGGCACCAGACGACGATCCTCTGGTAAATAACCAATCGAATGAAATACACGTCGATGCGGTTTTTCTGCAACGAGATTATTCCCTTCAAACACAATACTGCCTTGTTCAGGAGTAAGTAAGCCCATAATGCTGCGCATCAGGCTAGTTTTACCGGCACCATTGCGGCCAATTAATCCGACCATGGCATTGTCTTCGATAGACAAACTTACACCGCGGAGAATAGGTGTCTTGGCAATCGTTACATTGAGATTAGTAATATTAAGCATGATCGTTAGCCACCGATGATAAGGTATGTGAGCCGATAACATATTCACGCACTTTTTGATTTGAGAGTACGGCTTCTGTGGTATCGTCGCAGAGAACGGTACCTTCATAAAAGGCAATCACTCGCGGAGCAAATGCCTCTATCACTTCCATATCGTGCTCGATAAACAACACGGCAACATTTTGATCTTTTAGCGCATTCATCAATACATGCATAATTCCCATTTTTTCATCGGAGCTAACGCCACTGGTTGGCTCGTCTAAGAATAAAATTTTAGGCTTACTCACCGTCGCCATTGCAATATCAATGAGCTTACGAATACCTTGAGGAAGCGCGGTAATTTTATAGTCGGCGTAATCGGTAATTTCAAAACGTTGCAAAATAGCAGACGCTTCTTCAATAAGTGCTTGTGTGATAGCGGGCTTAAAAAGTACGGGTTTTCTCTCTCGGTGCATAGTGAGAGCAGTGGTTATATTTTCTAGTACGGTTAATTCATTAAATAGCTGCGGTATTTGGAACGAACGACAAATACCCATGCGGGTAATGTCGCGGCTTTGTGCGCCGGTAATATCTTTACCCTCGTAGAGTATGTTTCCCTCGCTCGGTGTTAAGTAACCAGTAATCATGTTAACGAAGGTCGTTTTACCTGCACCATTAGAACCAATAACACCGAGAATTTCACCGTGATTGATCGTAATATTAATGTCGGAGGCAGCGACAACGGCACCAAAAGTTTTCTTTAAATTTTTGGTTTCTAATAAAGGACTCATGGCTGTTGATTCGCTCATGGCTGTTAACTGGCTCATGGCTGCTGCTCCTTACGTTTTTGCAAAAGAGACCACAATCCCTGTGGTAAAAACAAAATAATCAGCAACATTATGCTGCCTAGAATCATTTGCCAGGTATTGGGTGAAAACTCCACGGCATAAATACGAATGATCTCTAATAAAAAAGTACCGATTAAGGGGGCGGCAACATTACCGGTTCCGCTGAGCAATACAATAAATACAAATTGTCCAGATGTAGTCCAATACGTCATTTCAGGGTTAACATGCCCCATAGAAATAGCGGCAATAACACCACCAATACCAGAAACGGCTGCTGCAAATACATATTTAATATGAACGGCTCGTCGTGCAGAAATACCAAGGTACTCCAGACGCAATTCATTTTCACGGATAGCTTCACCAGTAATACCCATGGGCGACCGCAAATAACGGTGGGTTAAACAGGCAAGAATAATCGTTGGGATACAAGCAAAAATATAAATAACATGGCTGCCAAAGTTGCCTTCTGGCATCCAGCCTAAAAAAGTGGTTTTAGGCAAGTTAAAACCATCTGTACTGCCTAATGATTCTGCTTTTACCAAAACGCCGAATAAAATCATCGACAGGGCTAAGCTCAGCATGGCAAAAAATATTTCTCGGTAACGAGACATTAAAAAACCAAGAATAAAGGCAAAAAAGACACTCGTGGCTAACCCTAATGCGAGCAGTAAAAAGGCATCGGATATTCCCCAAAAATGGCCCGCCATGCCTGCGGCATAACCGCCTAAACAAAAGTAAAGACCTTGTCCAAAGGAGACTAAACCCGCACGCATTTGTATCATTACGCCAAGTGCAACAAGTCCGCTCGCCATCGAGACTTGCATAAAAAACTGAATCCAATCGGGAACAATCAGTCCGACAAAAATAAGAAAAGGGAGTGAAAGTAAAAGGTATCTTTCGGTGGTATCCAAGCGAACCATTATATTTTTCTCCCTTCAACGCGGGCAAAAAGACCATAGGGCTTCACTGCTAGCACCAGAGCCATTACCGCATAGATGGCAAAGAGTTCGACTTCTGGTAATAAATGTACCGAAGCGGCACGGGCAAAGCCGACAATAATGGAACCAATCATGGCGCCGCCAATACTTCCCATACCACCAATGACAATAACCGCGAAAGCCATAACAATGACTTCTACCCCCAAGCCGGGCGCTACAGATATTTTAGGTGCCGTTACTGCACCCCCTAAGGCTCCGAGAGTGGCACCAATAATAAATGTGATGGTGAAAAAACGGGTGACATTAATGCCCAATGCAGAACTGATTTCTCTATCTTCAATAACAACCAGTAAAAGTTTACCCGTGCGTGTTTTGTTAATGCCCCACCAAAGTGTGATGCCACAAACAATGGCCAACACCATCAACATTAAGTCATAAATTTGATAGGGAAGGTCGGCAATCTCAATCAGGCCCATGTAAGTGTAAGGTTGAAAAGCAAAATAAGGATTAACGCCCCAGATGACTTTGACCAAATCTTCCAATATTAAAAAAAGTGCATAGGTAACGAGTACCATCAACACTTCATCGCGTCCGTACATAAAGCGCAATATGCCGCGTTCGATTATTAAACCAAAGACAAGGCCCACCAATACCGCCGCAACAATAAGCAATAGATATGCACCTGCAGGTGGGGCATCAGTTGTAGAGTAATAACCAATAAGAGAGGCGGCGGTGTATGCGCCTAAAGCGTAGAGGCTGCCATGCGCAATATTTAAAACTCGCATTACCCCAAAGATTAAAGTAAGACCAACGGAAGCGAGAAATAACCAAGCGGCAAAACCCAACCCGTCTAGAAAGATGGCGATAGTCGTCAACATGCTTAACTCCTAAAACACTGCTATGGTAGTTAGGTATCAACGTGTAGAAAAAAGGAGGGTATTACTACCCTCTAAAGGGTTATATCTGAATATTAATCACATTGAGCGCCTTTAAAACCGGAAGAGATCCAGTCGAGACTATTCACGCCTTCTGGCGGGTTGACACAGGCTGCAGGAAAGCGAACGATGTCAACAAGGCTTCCTTTTTTATTTTTCTTATCGTATTCGTAGCGACCATAAGCGGTTTCCATTGTGGCCTGATGACCGTTTGCTAATGTCATCGATACGGTGCCACTAGGTGTTGCAAACTCTGCGCGCTCTAAGGCGGCAATCATGGCATCCTGTTCTGTTGAACCGGCTTTATCCACCGCTGTTTTTAAACCGAGTAGCGCTTGTGCCATATGGTAAGCAGGGTATGTGGGTAATTCGCCATATTTTTCTTGATAGGCTTTTCTAAACCATGTATTTAATTCACTCTCTGGTGCTAAATCACCATTGGGGCCACGAGCACCAATAATTGTTCCCTTAGGCATTTGCTGTGCTAGTCGGTGCATAGCCGATTCGCCCGTCGTTAATACCACCGTGCTGCGAGAGAAAATTCCGCGAGCACTTCCTTGGAGCACCAGTGCTTCCATATCACCGCCCCAAAAACTAGAGTGAACAACCTCTGGTTTTTTAGTTAGCAAAGCAGAAATTTCTGCGCCGTATTGGCCCGCATAAATTTTAGGAAATTGTTCGGTAACCACCTTGGTGTCTGGGCTTAATACTTTGAGCGATTCGGTAAAGTCTCTCCAAGAATCTTGTCCCCAGGCATAGTTTTGGTTAATTCCTGCCACTTTTTTCCCCAGTTTTTTATGGGCCACTAAATAGCGAGCAGCAGCAACATTATCCATGGTGGAATGTGCGGTGGTGCGAAATACATATTTGGGTGTGGTATTAATTTCTTCAAAAATTTGCGGAGTACCGCAATCAAAAAACAAGGTCAGCTTTTGGGCTTCTTCGGCGACGGGTGTAATTTCCTTACAGCTGCCACTTGAGATATAACCGATAACCACATCAACATCGTCTTTCTGTGTTAATTTTTTGTAATCAGCTCCTTTTTGTTTACTGGCTTCATCAACAAAAATGGGTGAAATATCAGCGCCAGCTAGGCCGCTAGAATTGTAGGGGGCCGGCATACTGCCTTTATTAATATTCTCTATGAGCAATTCAGCTGCATTGCGTGCGGGAACACCAAAGGGGCCAGAAGCAGGGCCAGATAAAAACATAACAAAACCAACTTTGACCGGTTCTTTAGCATCTGCTGTTACGGATGTCATCGCTAATAAACTGGCTGAAAGACTCATTGTCGCGACAGAGGTGGCAACAGAGAGCTTCGATAGAATGGTCTTTTTTGTAGAGATGAGCATTTTTTGCATGAGGGTCTCCAAAGAATATTGTTTTTATTCGAGACTGTTGCACGAAAGATATTTCACGTTCATAGGGGTTTATTCCTCAAGGGGTGCTACCGAGGAAAACCTCAATCCGTGCAAAGGTCTCTATGTAAGTTTTGGGTACAGAGCAAATTATTGTTATTACCAGCAGGTCATTTAAAAGAAATACACTGAGGTAACGATAAATTTATTTATTGTTTTGAGTGCCACCCCGCCTAAGCGGGGATGGCGATCGTTAAGTGCTTCGTAGTAATTAGTCCTTCCATGGACAAAAATTACGCCGAAGCGCACTAATATATAGCGCAAAAGCCGTGCCATTAAGCACTTTTGTTCTAGCATGTTGATCTATAAGAACTTTTTGTTTGCATAGGAATGGCTGGGGTATAGGTTGTGAGCGGCTATCGCTCATCTATGCCGCTCAAAATGAGCGGTAGTCGCTCATCTGTCTTGTTTGGAAACGCAGGAGGTTATTTGGTGGGGGCAGCAAACTTGGGCCAGGTTGTTGGAGGGGGATAAATGTTCCACTCGCCGAGTAATACTTGGGCGGGGGGGAAGCTCTTATTGGCGACGGTTTTACCAATGGCTTGAACCTGTAATAACTGATGGCTTTGAGAGTCCATATAAGAGGTAAAACCCGGTGGGTCTTCTGGCAGTGATAGTTTTAGAGTTTCGAGAGCGCTTATGAGTGCATCATGGTTTTTTGTGCCACCAGCATTCTTTACTGCCGTTGCGATAGCGATAATTCCAGCATAAGCGCCTTGAGCCGCATAACTGGGATAGCGTCCGGTAATTTCCTTAAAGCGATTAACAAAGTCGCGATTACTTGTGGTCTCTGGCCAGTTCACATGATGCCGCGCAGAAAGCACCAAACCGAGTGGCATATCGGCCCCCAGCTTCGCCAAAATTTCATAATTGCCGCCGGCATCAAAATTCATAAACGTACTGGTGTTCAGTAAACCCAGAGCCTTTGCTTGTTTAACAAAAGTCACCAAATCTTCTCCCCATTGTCCATTCACTAAAATATCGGGCTTGGCATCGATCAACTGGTGAATATAAATAGAATAGTCATTTGCATAAAGCTGTGGCCACAGAGTTGTCACTACCGTAAAAGACACCTTCTCTTCTTCGAGAAAGCGCTTTAGGTCATCCCAGGATTGGTAACCGTAATCGTAATCGGGTCCGATAAAGGCAATGCGCAGGGGTTTGTCACTGGCGTAATGTTCGCGAATATATTTTGCGCCGGCACGCATAGATAAACGGCTACCATTGGATACACGAAAGTAATAGGGGTGCAGCAATTCATTGGTGAGTTGAGGGGAAGCGTGATCCGTACCAATAAAAAAAACCTTTTTCTCGCGGGCGATGGCGCTCACGGCTTGAGCGGTTTCAGAACTCACAATGCCGCATAAAAAATCGACCTCATTGGTGTTGATTAAAGAGCGAACAATTTGCATGGCGCGTAGCGTTTTTGATCGAGTGTCGTGAATGCGAATATCGAGCTCTGGGTAGCCCTCGTTAGCTGAGGCCTTAATCACGTCCTGTGCCATACGAATAGCCGCACGACTATCGCGACCATATAAACCAGCAGGGCCAGATAGTGGATAGAGGCAATTGACTTTAACCGCTGGTTTACTAACTAAGTTGGTATCCCCGTAAACAAGGGGAGAGATAATAGCTGTGCTTAATATAAAACGAAGAATAAATAATTTCATGGTGAGAATGTCTTTAAAAACCTTTGATTAAGCTACAAGTGTCATTACTGCGAAGGCGGGAATGACGAGTTTTTTTGTATTACGCTTTGGCTCATTTATTCATAATATCTACACCGAGTTCTTTAAGTTAACCCCAGTTTTTGTAATTTACGTTTCAAAGCGTGCCGAGAAATGCCCAATTTTTCTGCCGCCAGACCTTTGCGCCCACCAGTGTCCCATAATGCCTCTTGAATTATTTTTCGCTCAGCATCCAGTAACGAATCTTTAATAAGATTCGGTTGCTGTGGTGCTTGCGATAACATTTCGGGAGGTAACATCGACTCACTAATTTCTTTTCCAGGGTATAGAATAGTTAAGCGTTCAATGTGGTTTTTTAATTCCCGGATATTTCCCGGCCAATGATAGCGGGTAAATATTCCCTCCAATGTGGGCGACAATTCAATAGGCTTATTGCCTGCTTGAGTGGCAATATTCTCTGCAAAAAAATTAGCTAATATCCACGCATCTTTTTCCCGTTGGTGCAGAGGGGGAATTTTAATGGGCAGGGTATTTAAACGAAAAAATAAATCACTTCTAAATTTACCGCTGTTAATATGCTCAGAAATATCTTGGTTGGTGGCGGCAATGAGATGAATATTGGCTTGCTTTTCTCGTGGAGAACCCAGTGGGCGATAGCGCCAAGATTCTAAAAAGGTCAGTAGTTTGGCTTGTAAAGCAATGGGTAATTCACCGATCTCATCTAAAAACAATGTACCGTTTTGTGCAATTTCTACCAAACCCGTGCGGCGCTTGTCGGCACCGGTATAAGCGCCTTTTTCAGCCCCGAATAACTCTGCTTCCATTAATTGCTCAGAAAAAGAAGCGCAGTTAATATCCACAAAAGGAGCGTCATCGCCCAGACTGAGTTGATGAATGGCGCGAGCAATCATGGACTTTCCAACACCTGTATCGCCGAGTAATAAAATAGTTTTGAAATGACTACTGGCTACTTGATGAATGCTATTTTTAAGCTCGTTCACCGCCTGGCTTTCGCCAATAATGGTATTGGTTAAGGTGTTTTTCTTGCGGAGGTACAGCACTTCTTCCTGTATCTGGCGCTTACTAATGGTATTTTTAATGAGCATAAGTAGCTCATCAATATCAAAGGGCTTTGTTAAATAATCCACGGCGCCGTTCTTAATAGCAAAAACCGCATCCTTGGTATCCCCGTGTGCCGAGATAATAATAACGGGAATTTCTGGTAATTTTTGTTGCAGTATCGCTAGGGTATCCAGTCCCGAAATATCGGGTAACCTAACATCTAACAATATAATGTCAGGTAAGTGTTTTTCTGCTAATACGATACCCTCTTTGCCCTCGTGGGCTTCAATACAGTCAATCCCGGATTTTTGCAAGGTTAGCGCCAGCATCCGGGTTAAGTTTTGCTCGTCGTCAATGACTAAGGCCGTAATTTTATTCATCACTATCCTGCGAGGATTCATTATGTTGAGGAATGGTTAATATAACGGATGTTCCCTGATTAACACTACTGTCTATTTGCAAATTGGCGGCATTGGCATGCATCAATTGTGAGCAAATGGATAAACCCAAGCCGAGCCCTTTCTTTTTGGTGGTATAAAAAGGGTCTTGTATTTTGCTGAGCAATTCAGCATCCATGCCTTTGCCAGTATCGCTAATGGTAATCGTCGTGTGCTCCGCCTGACTCTCGGCCTCAATGGTGAGTGTGCCACCATCTGGCATGGCTTCTAATGCATTTAAAAATAAATTAATCATGACTTGCCGAAAATGTACGGGATCGACATAAATGACAATGTCAGGGGCAATGGATACTTCAATATTCACCTTTTGCTGTTTAGCCGTACCGTCGATTAGTAGCTTAATACTTTTTATGACTTGATCCACTGCGGTAGGCGATTTTGAAGGATCGCGAGGTTTCGCAAATTCCATAAACTCATCGATAATATTGTCGAGGCGAGTAATTTCATCGTCCATCACATTTAATAATAGGCGTTTCTCTTCTTGTTGTTCATCGGTTTTTAATCCGTAAATAGCGGTTTTAATCGTCGCTAATGGATTCCTTAATTCATGCGCTATTCCCGCTGCGAGATTCCCCAGTAGTACGCGCCTTTCGGTAGCGATTTGAGAGCTAATAAACTTTCGCAATTGTGCTGTCATTTTATTAAACGACAAAGCAAGGTTGCGAATTTCTCCTACACCGTCTTCCGGTACCTTAACGGATAAATCGCCTTTAGCGACTTTAATAGCGGCTTCATTGAGGGGTAAGACCATTTGGTTCAGTTTTTTTGCCAAGTGTAAAAATAACA
>JBNKUQ010000017.1:0-42591 GCA_050298695.1 Cellvibrionaceae bacterium | reverse complement strand
ATTAGTGAAAAAACAATCTATTCAAATGCAGGTGGATTTGAAATTACACCTGTTGAGTTGCCATCTCTGTAGTTAACGTTGGCTTCTTTTCACTAGTTGCAGCACTCGGAAGTCGGCAAAATCGCTTGTGACTATAGCAATAAGCTACTGATATTTCAATGATTTATCCAGTTTGTAAACTGCTTTCGTTGGCTAGAGGTATTTTTTGTTGCTAGCTATGTTCCCTCATAAGCAGTAACTGCTATTATTCCAGGATGACAATATCACCTTCAAAAAATACAGCTGATTTATCCGTCGCTAATGATAATAGCAAGGTGCAGCATTGGTGTATCGACGCCGATATCGCAGGTCAACGCATCGATAATTACTTGATTTCCCGTTTAAAAGGCGTACCTAAATCATTGATTTATAGGATTTTACGCAAAGGTGAAGTGAGGGTAAATAAGGGTAGGGTTAAACCTGAGTACAAGTTAAAAAGTGGTGATATTGTACGTATCCCGCCAGTGCGTGTATCGAGTAAAGAGGCGCCATTGAAGCCTAGTACCAGTTTGGCTGAGCGTCTGAATAGCGCCGTTTTGTATGAGGACGATGCATTATTGGTTATTAATAAGCCTTCTGGTTTGGCTGTGCATGGAGGGAGTGGTGTTCAGTTGGGTTTGATCGAAAGCCTCAGACATATCAGAGAGGGTGCTCCTTTTTTAGAGTTGATTCACCGCCTGGATAAAGCGACTTCTGGGTGCGTTATGATTGCTAAAAGTCGTCGCTGTTTACGTTATATGCAGCAATTATTGCGCGAAGGCGGTATCGACAAGGTCTACAATGCGCTGGTAATTGGCCGTTGGCCTAAGCGTCGCAAGGCTATTAATGTCGCACTGCTTAAAAGTCTGCTTGCTAATGGAGAGCGTATTGTGCGCGCCGTGGAAGAGGGAAGCCCTGGGGCCAAGCCATCTCGTACGGAGTATCGTATTCTTAAACATTATCAAACCTGTAGTTTGATTGAGGCGAAACCTATTACAGGTAGAACCCACCAAATACGAGTCCATTGCCAGTATGCTGGTCACGCTATATTGGGTGATGATAAATACGGTTTTGAAGAGAACTTACCGCTGGAAGATAAGCTCAAATTAAAACGTTTATTTTTACATGCTGCCAGACTTAATTTTACTCACCTTGATAATCGCGATATAAGCATTGAAGCGCCATTGAGTGATGACTTGCTAAGTGTTATAGAACGTTTAGATGTAGAGAGCGCAGAATAGGTTTATTGTGTTATTAATTTTTGATTGGGACGGCACACTTAGCGATTCAGCGGAGAAAATTATTAGCTGTTTACAGCAAGCAGCGGTAACAGCCGGGTATCCTGTCCGTGATAGTGAAGCTATTCGCAATATTATTGGTTTAGGCTTGCCTGAAGCTATGAATACACTTTATCCGCAGTTAAACGTCGATGAGCAAGAACTGATTCGTCAAGCTTATGTACATCATTTTTTGTTGGCAGACAAAGAACCGTCGCCTTTTTTTGAGGGGGTGCTCGAAGGGTTGCACCAGTTGCGTGATAACCATTATTCTTTGGCTGTTGCCACCGGTAAGAGTCGCCGTGGTTTGGATCGTGTGTTGGCAAATTTAAATTTAACTCACTTTTTTCACGGTAGTCGTTGCGCAGATGAAACTACCTCAAAACCACATCCTCAAATGCTTTCAGAGTTGCTACATGAGTTTTCAAAAGAGGTAGATGAGGCAATGATGGTTGGAGATACAGAGTATGATATGGCGATGGCTAAAGCGCTTAATATGCCCCGTGTAGCGGTTAGTTATGGTGCCCACCATGTAGAGCGTTTACAACAATATCAGCCCGTGCTTTGTGTCGATCATTTCTTGGACTTTGTAAGATGGCTACTAAAATAATAGTGGCAATTTTAGGAGTTTATTAGTCAGCTAAAAAATATCAATTATCTGGAGAAAATATGGAATTGTTTAAAAGCGGTAAGTCGATTGATCCAAACAGTGAGCACCGAGATTGGGAAGTCGTAGCTACTATTGCACAAACTGCATTAGACGAGCAAAAAAAAGCGCGTCGTTGGGGGGTATTCTTTAAATCGTTAACGTTTATCTACTTAACGATTATCTTGATTGGCGCTTTGGCGAGTGCATGGAAATCTACGGGTGATTTAAATGTAAAAGAGCCCCATATTGGCATCGTTTATATTGATGGTGTTATTGCTGATGGAGAAGATGCCAGTGCCGACAACATTGTAAGAGGTTTGCGAGCCGCTTTTGAGAGTAGTGGTTCGGTGGCGGTAATGTTGGTGATCAATAGCCCAGGAGGTAGTCCAGTGCAAGCGGGTTATGTATACGATGAAATTAAACGTTTGCGCGCTTTGCATGAAGATAAAAAAGTCTATGCTGTGATAAAAGATTTAGGCGCATCAGGAGGTTATTACATTGCTGCCGCGGCGGATGAAATTTATGCTGATAAAGCGAGTTTAGTTGGCTCGATTGGGGTTACTGCATCCGGTTTTGGGTTTGTCGACTTAATGGAAAAAGTGGGTGTGGAACGCAGAAATTTTACATCGGGTGTGCACAAGTCTTTTCTAGACCCTTTTGCTCCTTTGCAAGAAGACGAAAAGCAATTTTGGGAGTCAGTGTTGAAAAATGCCCATGAACAATTTATTCGTGTCGTTAAAGAAGGTCGAGGCGAGCGTCTCGCTAACAATGATGATTTATTTTCGGGTTTGATATGGAGTGGTGAACAAGCTGTGGACTTAGGTTTAATTGACGGTTTGGGAAGTCCTGGTTCCGTCGGTCGAGAGATTATTGGCGAAGAAGATTTTAGAAACTATACCCCGCAACTATCGCCACTGGAAGAATTTACAAGACGCTTTGGCGTGGCCGTTGGTGCTGGTTTAGGACATGCATTAGGTGTGTCCAGTAAGGCACCTATACAGCTGCAGTAATGGGGTAAAGCGTTTCACAAAAGTGGTTCGATACCTTCGTTTCGCAGCATTTTTGTGAGTGCAATCAGAGGTAATCCTATTAAGCTATTTGGATCATCACCTTGCATACTTTCAAACAAGGTGATGCCAAGACCTTCTGATTTAAAGCTCCCTGCACAGTTATATGGCTTTTCCTTTTGCAAATAGTTTTCAATTTGTTCTTGGGTTAGCGTTAGAAAAGTAACCGAATAAGGAATAATCTGGAGTTGGTGTTTTTGGCTTGCAGAATTCAGCAGGCATAAGCTTGTTAAAAAGTACACGGCTTTCCCACTAGATAAGCTAAGTTGTTCGATTGCTTTTTCGTGTGATAGGGGTTTTGTCAGGATGTTGCCTTCTAGTACGGCAACTTGATCGGAACCGATAATCAAGGATCGGGGATATTGTTCAGCGACAGCCATCGCTTTTTCTAAGGCTAATCGAGCGACAAGGTCGCTCGGTGTTTCATTATCTTTTATGCTCTCATCAACTTCTGGAGAAATAGAGGTAAAATCGAGCCCTAATTTTGACATCAGTTCACGGCGATAAGGTGAACTCGAAGCCAGTATAATCATGGGTTCTTTCATGTAAAAATCGCTATTTTGAGTGAATCGGCAGGGGATTCTATCGTTTATTAGCGATTTCAGCGAATTTTTAGGGTAATTTTGACGAATTCGCTTTGACACCAGTCCCTCAACTCCCTATCATTGCGCCCCTATGTCGAGTACCACCTCCGCTCCCGTCTTACCAAGACACCTAGACCCTCGAAAATTTGCTCAACAGAGTTTAAATATCGATGGCCTTGTGGATATACGGACCTTGGAGCGCTTGTTGCCTTTATTGGCTAATCAAGAGGGTGAAATCAGTGCCCAGCTGCAATTTGGTGTTGATGAGCAGGGCATCAGATATGTGACCGGTAAGCTTAATGCTACGGTCAATGTTGTTTGCCAGCGCTGTCTTGATGCAATGACACAATCGTTAATGTTACCGATTAGCTTAGGTATTGTGTGGGATGATGATCAGGCGGCTAACCTTCCAAAAACATGGGATCCGTGGATATTGGATGAGGGGCAGGCTGATATTTATCAGATGATTGAAGATGAGCTGATTCTGGGCTTGCCAATTGTTGCTTATCATGAAACAGAGTGTGTACCACAGTCTCTCTACGAGGCAAGTGCTGATGAAGCTCTAGAGGGTAAGAATCAAAGGCCGAAAATAGTTGAAGAAACGCAAAATCCATTTCAGGCGCTAGAAGTGCTTAAAGGTGCCCTGAAAGAAAAGCCTGATAATGAAGGCTAAGTGACGGATGAGTAGAAGTTGACACAAAGTAAAAGTCAGCAGAAAGTAGAGAGAAATTGATTAACGCACTTTTTTGTTAGTTATCTGGCAAAAAAGCAAAATATGCCACTTAAAGAAAGGATATCTCTTGGCATTTTATTTCGACCATCACAGCTCTGAAGGATAGTATTGTGATGTTAATAAATCGTTAGATAGGAGCCGACAATGGCTGTACAAAAGAGTAAAAAAACACGTTCAAAGCGCGGCATGCGCCGTTCACACGACGCGATCACTACATCGCCAGCGTTGTCTGTTGATGCGACCAGCGGCGAGAAGCATTTGCGTCATCATGTTAGCCCGGACGGTTTTTACCGTGGCGAAAAAGTGATTGAAACGGGCAGCGAAGACTAGCCCCTCTGTCATCAGTTATCGTTGAGGTAACTCGCTCCAATCGAGAAAACGAAAAGGCCGATTTTACATCGGCCTTTTGTTGTTTGTGATGAATAGAGATTAAAGTCTGTTAATTATGTATTTCTTCTCTCATCATTAATTATTTTTACTTATCTCGATCACATTTTAAACCTAGAAATAAAATTAAAAAATAGATGTATCTATATGAATAATCTTGCATTTGTATTTCCCGGCCAAGGCTCACAGAAAGTAGGTATGCTGTCTGAGCTTGCTGCGCTTTATCCTATTATTGAAAGCACCTTCGCGGAAGCATCGGAGGTCTTGTCTTATGATTTATGGTCGCTCATTCAGTCTGGACCACAAGAAGAGCTGAATATGACTGAGCGCACTCAGCCAATGTTACTGACGGCGAGTGTTGCACTATGGCGAGTTTGGCAAGAGCAGCAGGGTGCTAAACCTGATTTAATGGCTGGACATAGCTTGGGAGAGTGGTCAGCCCTGGTTTGTTCCGGAGTCGTTAGCTTTACGGATGCTGTCAGACTGGTTCAGCTTCGAGGTAAATACATGCAAGAAGCTGTGCCGGCTGGAGAAGGTAGTATGGCAGCTATTATCGGTTTGGATGATGAGGTGATCATTGCTGCTTGTGAGGAAGCGGCACAAGATGAAGTTGTTTCTGCGGTTAATTTTAACTCGCCCGGGCAGGTTGTCATTGCGGGTAACCTTGCAGCAGTGAACCGTGCCTGTGAAATATGTAAAGAAAAAGGGGCAAAGCGAGCGATGCCTCTCGCTGTCAGCGCGCCTTTTCACTCCTCGCTCCTTCGCCCTGCGGCAGAGCGCTTGCAGGAGCACTTGGATGCAGTGGAGTTTAATGTGCCTCAGATTCCTGTTGTGCATAATGTCCATGCGAAAACAGAGGCTGATCCAACAGCGATTAAGCAAGCAATGATTGAGCAAATTTATCACCCTGTGCTGTGGGTTGCTTGTGTGAATACTTTAGTAAGTTCTGGTGCCAATCATTTTGTTGAATGTGGTCCAGGAAAAGTGCTGTCGGGGCTTAACAAGCGCATTGATCGTTCGATTACCTCATTAGCGACAGAAACTCCCGATATTTTTGCTGCGGCATTGGCAGTAAAATAACCTTAACCCGTAAAAAATAATAGGAAACCGGTATGAGCTTAGAAAATAAAGTGGTCCTAGTCACAGGTGCAAGTCGTGGTATTGGTGCTGCCATTGCAGATTTATTAGGCGCTGAAAAAGCGATTGTTATTGGAACCGCAACCAGTGAGTCGGGGGCTGACAAAATATCAGCGCGTTTTGCTGAAAAAGGTATTAGCGGTGAAGGTATGCTTTTAAATGTTACCGATGCAGACTCCGTTACCTCTATTCTTAAGGCTATTCAAGAAAAGTATAAAGCACCTGAAATTTTGATAAACAATGCAGGAATTACTAAGGATAATTTATTAATGCGCATGAGTGAAGATGAGTGGTTTGATGTCATTAACACAAATTTAAGTGCAATTTATCGTTTGAGTAAAGGTTGTTTGCGTGGAATGATGAAAGCTCGGTGGGGGCGCATTATCAATATTAGCTCTGTTGTAGGGTCTATGGGTAATCCAGGTCAATCGAATTATGCGGCGACTAAAGCGGGCGTCGCTGGTTTTGCTCGCTCTTTGGCCAAAGAAGTTGGCTCACGCAATATTACAGTGAATACTATTTCGCCAGGATTTATTGAGACCGATATGACCGATGCACTGTCAGAAGAGCAAAAAGCATTGATGCTAAGTGCTGTTCCTTTAGGGCGTTTGGGTCAACCAGCAGAAATTGCTGAAGTTGTGAAATTTTTAGCCAGTGATGCAGCGGGTTATATCACGGGTGAAAATATCCATGTCAATGGCGGTATGTATATGGTCTAGAGATCTACCTTCGGATTTTGCATTCTTATAAGTAGTTGATTTTAATAGTTTTACAATGTCGTCACTGTAGAAAATACGATAAAAGTGCGATAAAAGTGCGATAAAAAGTTACATGCGGTGTATTTTCCATGTAAAATGCGCCCACATAAAGCGGTGCTTACCGTGATGGATAATCAACAAGCCAACAATAATAAAGGCTGTAAGCACTTAACTAAAAAATTTTTATTCATTGGGAGTTCAAAAAAAACATGAGCAACACTGAAGAGCGCGTAAAAAAAATCGTTGCAGAGCAACTGGGTGTTAAAGAAGACGAAGTAAAAAACGAAGCTTCTTTTGTTGAAGATCTAGGTGCTGATTCGCTAGATACTGTTGAGTTAGTCATGGCCTTAGAAGAGGAATTTGAAACAGAAATTCCTGATGAAGAAGCTGAAAAAATCACCACTGTTCAGTTAGCTATCGACTACATCAATACTAATCTGGCTTAATTGCTCGCTGTTTGTAGTAATCAATAATATTGAAAGCCGTTCTATTGAGTTAGTTCGGCTTTTGTTTTTTTAAGGAAGCGGTTTTTCTTAAACAAAATACTATCCAGAGCATTTCATATTCTGGTGATCATTTTAACCATTCATTTCAATAGATAGTAGGGTTCAATGTGAGACGCGTTGTCGTAACAGGTTTAGGCATGGTCACTTCTGTGGGCAACACAGTTGATGAGACCTGGACCTCAATTCTTAATGGGAAAAGTGGGGCTGCTCCAATTACTCATTTTGATGCGAGTGCATATACCACTCAATTTGCCGCTGGTGTAAAAGGTTTAAATATTGGCGAATACCTCGAAGAGAAAGAGGCTCGCAAAATGGATCCGTTTATTCAGTATGGAATGATTGCTGGTATCCAAGCAATGCGTGATAGTGGCCTGCAAATATCTGAATCTTTGGCACCTCGAGTGGGTGCTGTCATTGGATCGGGCATTGGTGGTTTAGGAACGATTGAAGATGGGACATTAACCATTGAAAATCGTGGTCCTCGTCGTATGTCACCTTTCTTTGTTCCGGGTTCAATTATCAACATGATTGCCGGTAATCTTTCTATAATGTTTGGTTTCAAGGGCCCAAATTTAGCGGTTACTACAGCTTGTACAACAGGTACACATTCTATCGGTTTAGCTGCGCGCTCTATTATGCATGGTGAAGCGGATGCGATGCTGGCGGGTGGCGCTGAAATGTCGATCACTAAATTAGGTCTAGGCGGCTTTGCGGCAGCGAGAGCCTTGTCAAAGCGCAATGATGATCCTCAACGAGCAAGTCGCCCATGGGATAAGGATCGGGATGGTTTTGTTTTGGGTGATGGCGCCGGTGTTATTTTGCTAGAGGAATATGAGCATGCTAAAGCGCGTGGCGCCAAGATCTATGCAGAGTTTGCTGGTTTCGGGATGAGTGGCGATGCCTACCATATGACTTCACCTCCTGAAGATGGTGCTGGTGCTGCTTTATCAATGAGTAATGCCTTGCGGGATGCAGGCATGAATGCTGATGATATTCAATATATTAATGCTCATGGAACATCAACACCTGCAGGTGATATTGCCGAGTGCCGGGCTGTCACTTCTGTCTTTCAGAATGCATCATCACAATTGGCGGTGAGTTCTACCAAGTCGATGATTGGGCACTTACTTGGAGCGGCGGGTGCGGTAGAGGCGATTTTTTCTATCTTAGCTATTCGCGACCAAGTAGCGCCACCGACTATTAACCTTGATAATCCAGAAGACGAATGTAAGAGATTTAATTTAGTGCCACATACAGCACAAACGATGAATATCGATGGTGTACTTTCAAACTCTTTCGGTTTTGGCGGAACTAATGGTTCACTGGTGTTTAAAAAGTTTCGTTAACACGATGTATGTGAGATTCAATTGGCTTCTTACTCTAGGATAAAAGTAAAGTCTTTTATAAGGCGAAATAAGTTGGTTTATTTCGCCTTTTTTATATGTGTTGCTGGGTGAATATTGTTATGCCTGAAAAGAGTTTTCCTATCACTGCAGTTAATGGTGAGCCAGTTAAAACCCTTGATGTGACTGATCGCGGTTTGGCTTATGGTGATGGAGTTTTTGAAACTTTGTTAGTGATGCGTGGCGATATCCCGCTATGGGCTGAACACCACGAGCGTTTGCTTAAAGGCTTAGTTGCACTAAAAATTAATTTAGAATCGCAACGCTTGCGGAAACTAATGGATCAGGTGTTGTCCATCGCCTCTCAACAGCAACAGGATTTGCTAGTACTAAAAATTATTGTGACTCGAGGGTGTAGCGGCCGCGGTTACCAAGTAGATGCTACATTACCTAGTACCGTTATCACACAGCTTTCTCCACTGCTAGTGGATAGAGATAAGCACAATGGCGTCAAAGTTCATATTTGTGAGCACGCTTTGCACCCAGTTGCGTGGGTGGGATTGAAAACGCTGAACCAATTACCTTATGTCATGGCAGCGCAAGAGCGTAGTGATTCCATTTACGATGAGGGCTTGCTTTTCTCCACAGAAGGTCAACTTATTGAAGCGACGGCACGTAATATTTTTATCGTTAAAAATGAAAAAATCATGACACCGTTAATTGAAACTTGTGGAGTAGCAGGCATAATGAGACGCCAGCTTATTGAAAAAGTGGCGCCACAACTAGGGCTTTGCTGCGAAGAAGATTATGTTTCAAAAGATATGCTGTTTGCCGCTGATGAAGTATTCCTCACTAATAGTGTGACGGGAATATGGCCTGTTATAGAGTGTGAACAGAATAAATGGGACGTTGGAGCAGTAACGAGATCACTTCAAGCAATGTGCCATGGGGCATTTGTCTAAGCTACTGTTTTTTATTTTGAGACCGTAAATAAAGAGGTTAAATTTGTCACGGATTATTTCTATATTATCTGCTTTGGTTGTAGTGGGTATGTTGTTATTGGCAGTTGGTGTTATTTTTGTTAATCGCTGGTTACAGGAGCCTCTTGATCTGAGTCAGGAAAAAGTAGTATCGATACAATCAGGAGATACGCTAGGAAAAGTGGCTTATCAATTAGCTGATGACAATATTTTAGATTACCCAAAATTACTTATAATCTATGCAAAGTTAACAAAGCAAACCCATTTAAAAGTGGGAGAATATCGCATTCCAGCAAAAGTAACACCACAAAAATTATTATCTATTTTGTTATCAGGTAATGTAATCACTCACAAGATAACTTTGGTGGAAGGAAAAACATTCTCTTATTTTTTAGAGACACTTGCTAAAGAACAAAAGATAAAAGCCACACTTAAAGATAAATCGTTTGATGACATTAAAGAAATGTTAAAGCTATCAATAGAACATCCCGAAGGCTGGTTTTACCCTGATACTTATCAATATGTTTCGGGAATGAGTGATGCGGATATTTTACTGCAAGCCCATCAAAAAATGCAGCGAGTATTGAATGAGGAGTGGGAAAAGCGCGCAAAAGATTTACCCTATAAAAATGCTTATGAGGCCTTAATAATGGCTTCCATTGTTGAAAAGGAAACGGGCGTTGCTTATGAGCGCCCTGAAATCGCTGGTGTATTTGTTCGGCGTTTGAAGAAAGGTATGCGCTTGCAAACTGATCCAACCATTATTTATGGTTTAGGAGATAGTTATACAGGGAACATACGCCGTAAACATTTACGTCAAGCGACACCTTACAATACCTATATTATCGATGGTTTACCGCCAACGCCTATTGCGATGCCTGGACGAGAAGCGATTCATGCGGCATTAAATCCAGCGCCTGGAAAGACTTTATATTTTGTCGCTAAAGGTGATGGCAGCCATTATTTTTCAGAGACCTTGAGTGAACATAGTCGCGCTGTTCAAAAATATCAAATCCAAAAGCGTGCTAAAGACTATCGCTCGGCACCTAAATAGTGACTACCGGAATACTTAAAAGGCTACAACGCCATACTCATGCAGGCGGATATCCAGTGTATTCGAGGCCACTTTGAGTCTGGATTCCCGCCTGCGCGGGAATGAGGTCACAAAGCAGATTAAATAAAATATGAATAGTAAAAAAGGCCAATTTTTAACAATTGAAGGTTCTGAAGGTGTCGGTAAAAGTACTAATATTGCTTTTATTCGAGACTACCTTCAGCAGCGTGGTATTGATTTACTTGTCACACGTGAACCTGGAGGAACACCTCTGTCCGAAGAAATCCGTCATTTACTGCTGAAAAAATCTGATGAAATGATGGACCCAACGGCCGAGCTGTTATTAATGTTTGCCGCACGTTCACAGCATATAAATACAGTGATATTGCCAGCGATTAATGCGGGGCAATGGGTTTTGTGTGATCGTTTTACGGATTCCACTTATGCATATCAAGGAAGTGGTAGAGGGTTGAGTAAAACCTTAATTGAACAGTTAGAACAAATGGTCCAAGGAGACATTCAACCTGACTTGACTTTGTATTTGGATATTGATGTTCAAATTGGTCTTGAGCGAGCGGGTAAGCGTGCTGAGCTAGATCGTTTTGAAAGTGAAAAGATAGATTTTTTTGAACGAGTTAGGGCGGGATATTTGGAACGTGTTGCGGCTTATCCTGAACGTTGTAAAGTCATTGATGCTGCTCAGGCTTTGGATTGTGTTCAACGCGATATAGCAGAGATTTTATCTGAAATGCTTTCCTGAAAACCACTAAATCTTTTTAATTCTCGGGGTTAAATGCTCACGGCTAATGCCGTGAGCATTTTTTGTTTTTTAAACAGCTACGTCCTGTATTTGAATCGCCGCAATACGTTGACCGTCTTCTGCGCCTTTTTGGAAAGAGGCTATTTGGTCAAAGTTCATATAGCGGAAGATCTCATCAGACATCGAATCAATCTTCATCGCATATTCCATGTACTCTTCAACGGTTGGGAGCTTGCCCAGTATTCCACCGACAGCGGCTAATTCTGCAGAAGTGAGATAGACATTGGCACCATCACCTAGGCGGTTGGGGAAGTTACGTGTAGAAGTGGAGAGTACCGTTGCTCCGGCCTGAACTCGAGCTTGGTTACCCATACATAATGAACAGCCGGGCATTTCAGTACGCACACCATTGCGACCATAAATATTGTAATAGCCTTCTTCCATCAGCGTATGTTCATCCATCTTGGTTGGAGGACATAACCAGAAGCGGGTATTAAGCGGTTTGGTATTTTGCTCTAGCAGCTTACCTGTGGCCCGGAAGTGGCCAATGTTGGTCATGCAGGAACCAATAAAAACTTCATCCACCTTGTCGCCAGCGACTTCGGAAAGGCGCTTGGCATCATCTGGATCATTCGGGCAACAAACGATGGGCTCGTTAACCTCTGCTAAATCAATTTCGATAATGGCTTCATATTCAGCGTCTTTATCTGCTTCCATCAGTTTAGGATCTTTTAGCCAAGCTTCCATGTTGCGGACTCGACGTTCAATCGTGCGTACATCGCCATAGCCTTCGCTGATCATCCAGCGTAGTAAAGTGATATTAGAGCGCAGGTATTCGGCAACAGAGTCTTCAGAAAGTTTGATGGTGCAACCCGCAGCAGAACGTTCTGCGGAAGCATCTGAAAGCTCAAACGCTTGTTCCACAGTTAAGTTGTCCAGACCTTCGATTTCTAAAATGCGGCCAGAGAAAATATTCTTTTTACCTTTTTTCTCGACGGTGAGTAAGCCTTGTTGAATGGCATAGTAAGGGATGGCATGGACTAAATCGCGAAGGGTAATACCCGGTTTCATTTCACCCTTAAAGCGCACCAGAACGGATTCAGGCATATCCAGTGGCATAACACCGGTTGCAGCTGCAAAGGCAACTAGCCCAGAGCCAGCAGGGAAGGAAATCCCCATAGGGAAACGAGTGTGAGAGTCGCCACCGGTACCGACCGTATCTGGAAGCAACATGCGATTTAGCCAAGAATGGATGATGCCGTCACCTGGTCGGAGTGAAACGCCACCGCGATTCATAATAAAGTCGGGCAGGGTATGTTGTGTATCAATATCGACAGGCTTGGGGTAAGCGGCTGTATGGCAGAACGACTGCATGGTTAAGTCTGCAGAAAAGCCCAAGCAAGCGAGGTCTTTAAGCTCATCGCGGGTCATCGGTCCGGTTGTATCCTGAGAGCCCACGGTTGTCATTTTAGGTTCGCAGTAGGTGCCAGGGCGAATACCTTGGCCTTCTGGCAGGCCACAGGCTTTACCCACCATTTTTTGCGCAAGGGTAAAACCTTTGCCGCTGTCTTCAGGAGATTCAGGAGCGCGGAATAGGGTGCTCACAGGTAATCCTAGTGACTCACGTGCTTTGCTGGTGAGTCCTCGGCCAATAATTAAGTTGATGCGACCCCCAGCTTGTACTTCATCAAGTAATACATCCGATTTCAACTCGAACTCACTGATAGTATTACCATTTTCATCGAGTATCTTTCCATCGTAAGGACGGATTTCAATGATATCGCCCATATTGAGGCTATCGACAGGTGCCTCAAATACCAATGCGCCAGCATCTTCCATGGTGTTATAAAAAATAGGGGCAACTTTGCCACCAATGCAAATTCCACCACCACGCTTATTGGGAACGCCCGGCAAATCATCGCCAAAGAACCATAAAACTGAGTTAGTAGCAGATTTACGAGAAGAACCGGTACCCACTACATCGCCAACAAAGGCAACAGGTAAGCCTTTAGACTTAATCTCTTCTACTTGGCTCATAGGGCCAGTAACACCATGCTCTTCGGGCGTAAGGCCATCGCGAGTCATCTTGTACATTGCGCGGGCATGGAGAGGAATATCGGGACGGGACCATGCATCTGGGGCTGGAGATAGATCGTCGGTGTTTGTTTCTCCAGTAACCTTAAAAACCGCTACCTTGATGCTTTCGGCCACTTTGTCTCGTTGGGTAAACCACTCTGCATCGGCCCATGACTGGATTACGGCCTTGGCATGTTCGTTACCCGCTTTCGCTTTTTCTTCAACATCGTGAAAAGCATCAAACATCAAAATAGTATGTTTTAGTTCTTCAGCCGCAAGGTGGGCCAGCGCTTGATCGTCTAATAAGTCGACCAAGGTTGATATGTTGTAACCACCATGCATATTGCCTAGTAACTTAATAGCGGCTTCTGGGCTAATCAGAGAGCAGCTTTCTTCTCCCTTTACGATGGCGGAAAGATAGCCCGCCTTAACATAAGCTGCTTCATCAACACCCGGCGGAATACGATCAGTAATGAGTTCCAGAAGTGTATTTTCTTCACCAGCAGGAGGGTTTTTCAACAGCTCAACAAGTTGGGCAGCTTGTTCAGCGTTGAGGGGTTTGGGGGGAATGGAAAGTGCGTTACGTTCTGCAAGATGTTGTCGATAGGCTTCTAGCACTGCAGTGTCCTCTTTGATGAAGTGTCAATATTTGATTGGTGTGGCGCTGGCAACAACGCTGATTCTACAGGCAGCAGTGTACGCCAGTTGGCAAGAAAATCTAATCGTTTCTGGTAATACCGATTATTCATAGAATTTATAGTATTATCTATAATCTCGCTTCTCATTTATACTGCTGCAGTATCTAATTAGTGTGAGTACCTCAGCCTAAATCAATCAGTGTTAATTTTATGAATATAGATCACTTTGACCTCAATCTCTTGGTTTGCTTTGATGTCCTAATGCGTGAACGGAATGTTTCTCGCGCTGCTGAGAAGCTGAATATTAGCCAACCGGCTATGAGTAATAGTCTCAAACGCTTGCGCCATCATTTTGGAGATCCTTTGCTGGTGCGTACTACAGGTGGCATGCAACCCACTGAAAAAGCGCTAGTGCTGGAGCCCTTAGTCAGACAATCCCTCACTGTTGCAGAAGAAGCGCTATCGCCCAGTGAAGATTTTAATCCCATAGAAAGCCAAAGAAGGTTCCGTCTCTTGGTCAGTGATTATGTTGAAGGCACACTCATATCGAATTTGGTGGCTTATTTACAAGTGCACGCGCCTAACCTTTCTCTGGATATATTGACCTTGAGTGACGGTAGCTTCCAAGATCTTGAAAAAGGCGCGATTGACTTAGCGATTAGCCGTTTTGATTCTGTTCCACAATCTTTCTACCAGCGTCCTATATGGAAAGATAGCTTCTCCTGCTTACTCGCCAAAAATCACTCTCTGTTACTTAAAAATACTCTAGAAAATTATTTGGATGTTGATCATATCTGGGTCAGTAAGACAGGTATTGGGGTGGGGACGGGCATGTCTCAATCGAGCGACAGGGGTTGGGTCGATAATGCATTAATGCAGTTAGGCTATGAGCGTAAAATTAGCGTGTTCACTCGGCATTACCAAATTATTCCTTTACTGGTAAAACAAACGAGTCTTGTTGCCACCATGCCTACAAGGGCTGCTTTGCTCTATAAAGATGCCCCAGAGCTTTGTATTATTGACCCTCCTTTTGTTATACCGCCTATTGAAGTGACTATGGTGTGGAGTCCTCTTTTGCATCACAATAGCGCCCACAAGTGGATAAGGCAGACTTTGATAAGCTTAGCTAACTTGATGGTTGTTTGATTTAGAGGTAGCTCTAAAAATTCTAATTTTTAAAACTGTGCCTATAACCCTATTGGTTAATAATTTTTTTGACTTCCGCTAGCCATGCATCACTGGGTGATTCGATTAGCTCAAATGAACGAGGATGATTGGGTTGGTCTACAAAAATTAGATATTTTCGGCCTTCTTCAAAATAGCCATAGATTACGCAGTTATTGTCCCGGCTGTAGTTGCCCGTATTGGCATAAACCCAAAATTGCATGGAATTATGATTGTTGAATGTATTTCTACCCAGCTTGCCATAGGCGAGCTTACCATTAAGGCTAAAGTTGCTTTGTTGGTCGCCCTTGAGCACTTCGGTCACAAAAAATTCGGTGATATAAACATCACCACTGATTTTTTGTGGTTCGTACGCTTGGGCCAGAACAATATTTTTGGTATTGCTCACTAAGTCTTGTGTATTCCACAACTGCTCTGCGGGCAAGTTTTCACAGGATGTTGCAATAGAATGATGAAACAGGAAAAGCAGGGCGGTAATTATCACAAGGTGGTAATCACATCGAAACTTGTTGGGTAAGGATTGTTTACAAAAATTATTATTCATATCCACTAATAAACTTTAATTCCTTCGTTAATAATAGGCCCAAGAGGGCAAAATGGCAAAGTTAAATTTTTTATCGATTTCTAGTTAGAAGAGTTATATATGAAAATAGTGAAAACCCCCTGTATTGGTGTCTGTTCTACAGGGATAGGGGATAGTGTTTGCCGAGGCTGTAAACGTTTTTCCCACGAGGTGATTGACTGGAATAGTTATACACAAGAGCAGCGATACTTGGTGATTGAACGCCTGGATCTTTTTTTACAAAAAATTGTAGGGAATATGATTGATATTTTTGATGAAGAAAAGTTATTAAAACAGATGCAATATCAACAAATATATTTCGATGATCAACTGTCTAGTAGTCGCTGGGTTTTTGAGTTACTGCGTTGTGGCGCCAGTCAAATAGTCAACACAGAAGATTTTGGTTTTCGCATTCAATCCGAGTGGAAACGTTATTCTTTAGAGCAAATTAAGCAATTTTTAGAGCAAGATTTTTATACTTTATCTTGTGCGCACTATGAGCGCTATATCACAACGGGTGTGTACTATCGAGACAGTTAAAAGAATACATCGTCATCCCTGCGCAAATGACAATGAGAGAAAATTTATATTGACATTAACTCAGTTTACTATTTTTAAGCCGCTTATTTGCAAAAAAACCTCTACTACTCATTAACTTTAGGTTTATTATCCATGAAAAAAATTTCCCAGTGGTTATGTTTAGGCTTATTAGCCTTTATCGATTTGACTCATGCGAATGCCTTGTTAACGGCTCAGGCGCCAGAGGTTAATGTTACTCAAATTGAATTTCTTCGCTGGGTAGAAAAAGACCTTTTTCTCAATATGACATTTTCGGTAAAAAATGATAACGATAGTGACTTTCGTATTAAGGCAGTTCGTTATGATATGTCTATTATGGGGCGTACAGTTGCTGAAGATTACCGTGATCAAAAAATAGAGCTGAAAGCACATACCGTTACATCAGTAACTATGCCCATTAAAGTCGATATGATTCGATTTTTCTCTGCTGTTCCCGATGCTTTGTTGATGAATCAGTTAGACTATTTGCTGACGGGTGCAGTGGTTGTTGAAGATTTGATTTTACATATCCCTTTTGAACGGAAAGGAACGATTCCTCTATTTAGCCAGCCCTGAAAAAGTTATTCATGAAATTTTTTAGGGTTGGCTATTGACTCAATAATTTTTTATCTCGTAGTGGGAGGCTGAGAGGTCGTATGATAGTGATTATTGTAATGTAGCCATGGTAGAGGATGATTTATTTTACCCTCAGTACTTGCTAGAGCGTCATTTTCTAAAAAATTTTTAACTTGATATAAATTGATAACCCAGCCATTGAGCATGGTTTCCAATAAGCTGTGTTGGGTAAATGGCAATTTAATATCGCGTATGGCTTTGTGTAGCTCTGCTTTTTTGAATTGTCTCAGAAGTGCTTGGTGAATATCGGCAATGCAAATCAAGCGCTCATAAGTATCATTGCCAAGTTGTAGTTCATCTAAGGTCTTAACTCGTTTTCGCCATGTGGATATGGTGGTCCGTGTTGCCGCTCCCGCAAGTATACGTCGTTCACTATCCGTGACTTTCCAGAGGTCAGTAATGGTTAAAAATTGCTTGGCGGCAATTCTACCAAGATGTGACTTTTGCTCTACGGTGAGTGATGTTTCCATATGGTGTATGGTGGAGATGGTTAAATGGCCATATAAGTATAGTTTCTCTATACAATAAATCAAAAAAGCTCTCTTATTCAGGTAACCACTTTTTGATGATCTGTGCCAATGCCTCTGGTTCTACGGGTTTGCTGAGATAGTCATCCATTCCTGCAGCAATACATTTATCTTTATCTCCCTGTATCGCATTGGCAGTAAAAGCAATAATGGTGAGTTTGTTGGACTCTTGTTTCTCTATTTCATAGGCTCGTATAGCTTCTGTTGCCATAAATCCATCCATAACAGGCATTTGGCAATCCATAAAAATAAGATCGTATTTACGTTGACTAACATGCTCTACGGCTTCCTTCCCGTTATTAACAATGGTGATGTCACACTGGCATTGCTCTAGCAGGGTAGAGATAATAACTTGATTAATTTCATTATCTTCTGCGACGAGTATGTGCATTCCTTTTAAGTTAGGCATTTTATTCTTAGCTGAATGATGAATGGAATGGATGTCATTAATATTCTCTAGTTCTTTGTTTTCATTTCTTTTTAGTGGTAATGAAAAGTAAAAGTTTGAGCCTAAACCTAACTCACTATCAACACCTATTTCACCACCCATTAAATGAGTTAATTGTTGACATATGGCAAGTCCAAGGCCAGTGCCACCATATTCTCGAGTAGTGGATTGGTTTGCTTGTTCAAATTTATTGAAAACACTTTTTACTTTATCCTTTGCGATACCAATACCGGTATCTCGCACTGAGAAGTGAAAGTCGAGATAGTCATTTACCTTTTTGCAATAGATAGTTAAAGAAACTGATCCATATTTGGTAAATTTAATGGCATTATTAACAAGATTGAGCAGAATTTGCCGAATGCGGTTGGGATCACCAATTACTGACTCTGGGATGCTATCAGAATAATTCAGCTCTAATTTAATATTTTTCTTTTGACTGCTTACCTGTAGCATAGAGATAATATTGGAGGCCAAAATATGCATATCAAATGGAATAGACTCTATATCGAGCTTATGGGCCTCGATTTTAGAAAAATCCAGAATATCATTAATTAAATCGAGTAGGGTTGTTGCAGAAGTTAGGCTGATATCCACGAGTTTTCGTTGTTCTTTATCGAGCGTCGTGCTAAGTAGTAAGTGGTTCGTGCCAATAATACCATTCATCGGGGTGCGAATTTCATGGGACATGCTAGCTAAAAATTCAGATTTTAAAGTATTGCTAACCTCTGCTTTTTCTTTAGCTTCGACTAGCGCTTCTTCTGTCATTTTACGTTGGGTGATATCGCGGATAATACCAATAAAATAGCGCTCTTCCGATAAATAAAATTCACTCACTGTTAAATCGATAGGAAACATTGAGTCATCTTTGCGCTTAGCAAGCACTTCTCGACTAATGCCAATAATTTTTTTATGTCCGCTTTGATGGCAGTTTTCCAAGTATTGATCATGCTCTGCTGCATAAGGAAAAGGCATTAAAACTCTAATATTTTCACCGATGACTTCCTCGGGCTGGTAGCCAAACAGTGCTTCACAGGCTTTATTAAAACTTTTTATAATGCCTTTGCTATCGATTGTAATTAAGCTATCGGCAATATTATTAATTACGGCTTGATAGCGGTTTTCACTGTTACTAAGTGCGGTTTGCTTTTTAAGAAGCTGTCGATTTTTTTCTCTGGATCTTAGTGCATAGTAAACACTGAGCATAACCAATAGTGTTAATAGTACCCCGATAAAAGGGATGTAACTGGGCAAATGTAACTTTTGCTCTTCGATATAACTCTCTTTAGGTGTTAAGCTAATCTCCCAGGTTCGATTAAAAAGCTGAATTTGCTTAGTTTGATTGTAAATATTACGAGTATCGAGTGGCTTTTGGCGAGTTTTTAGGTTTTTATCACCATCTTTAACCGTGACATAAAAATAATCACTAATATCATTGGATACTAGGTTATTGATAAAGATATTTGTATCGTAAATTCCAACAATAAATCCATTGAACTGGCCATTTACATATAGCGGAATATAAGCGATAAAAGCTCGATAACCTTGGACTAAATCTAAAGGTGGGGTTAGGGTGATTTTATTTTGTTGTGCCGCACCAGCTAATGCCTGTTTGCGTTCCTCATTAAAAGCAATATTTAGTCCTAGGGCTTTTTCATTGCCTTTCAACGGCTCTATCCAGCGTACGTGGTAAGTGTTATCGACCCACTCTACTGTTGTTAATGCTGAGAAGTCTTCAATATAGCTGTGGGCATCCAGATTCCAAAGGTTTTGTGGTGTTCCCTCATTGGCTTCCCAGCGGTCTGCCATTCTTTTTAGGGCAACAATGGAGGTGTTAATATCTTGTTCAATGGATTGCGTGAGCCGCTTATTTTCTTTCGTCGTGAGCGCTTTTATATAAACTTCTTCTCGCTGCTGCAAATTTTGTGAGAATAGTAACATCAGCGCCATGGTGAGCATGTCGCATATTAAGGGGATAATGTAGGCTGGTTTTAATATCATTTGTTATGAGTGTGCTGGGTAGTCCTCTTTGTTTAGCCCTATATTATCGAGACACTTAACCTAATAAAGAATACAGTGTTATCCCCGCGATCTGCAACGCAGGAGCAGTTGTAGATCGCCGGAATGGCGCCGATGCAAACGCTCAATCCTTGCCTCGGTGTATTCTCTCAAAGTAGCTTGTTAGTAGTGTGTTCAACTAGTAGTGTTTTATGGGCCTCCTAATCTTTTAAGGGTAGTTGAGTATTATGACGGCGTCTAATTCAGCTTGATAAACGTAATTTTGCGTGTAAGATTGTGCCGCTTTGGTGATTTGGCGCTTAATTCGTTATCTTGCCCTGAGAGCCTATAGTGAAAACAAAAATCTACATATACAGCGATATGACAACCGATATTAGCCATATTCATACCTTTCTACACTGTGAAACGCCTCAGGCATGGATAGATTCTGCACTGAATGATATTCCGCTGTTGCTTACTGATCATGCAAACTGTGAGTTAAAGGCTGCACAGACAGCGCAAAGTATTATGTGGAAATATGGGCTTAAATTTAATCCTTTTAGCCAAAAAAATGAAAATAAGAAGAGTGCTGCCGCCCAGCTAAATTCACGTTATCGCTATCATGATAATTTTGAGTTATTAAATAAGATGTCGCGCTTGGCTAGGGAAGAGTTGCGCCACTTTGAGCAAGTCATTGGAATCATGAAAAAGCGGGGTATTGATTATTATCAAATTGATGCCGCTACTTATGCGGGGCGATTAAGGCAGGCTACACGCACGAATGAACCCGATAAGCTGATCGATACGCTAATTGTGGGTGCGATTATTGAAGCGCGCTCATGTGAGAGATTTGCTAAGTTGGCCCCTCATTTAGACGAAGATTTAAAACAATTTTATTTTTCCTTATTAAAATCTGAGGCAAGGCATTACCAAGATTATCTCAAACTAGCAGAAAAAGCCGCTGAACATTATTATCAGTATGGAGAAAAGTACTCTGTTACCGAGCGCGCAGAAGAATTGTTAGCTTGTGAAAAAACCTTAATTCAAACCGAAGATACACAGCTTCGTTTTCACAGTGGACCAGTTAGTTAAACCTAATGACAATTATTGTCGAAATGTTTAATTAAAAAGAACACATTGTCATCCTCGCGAAGGTGGGGATCCAGACTTAAACGTATTAATTAATGCCTGGATTCCCGCCTTGCCCTACAAGGACGCAGGGTACTTCGAGCAACGCAGGAGCAGTTGCAGATCGCGGGAATGACGTCGAGAAAAGTAAATGCATTGTATAGTATTGCCTTTAAGTGCCCCATTAATATGAACGCAAAAAATTTCAGTTTTATTATCTTGATTCTCTTCGTCGTTCTGGTTTCGGCGACTTTATTCTTTACTCGCTTTACTGACGAAGATGGAGGCATTAGCGCAAACAGAAATCAAAGTGAATGGGCTGAATTGGGTTTTTTTCCTTTTAAGCAAGCGCGAGATTTGGCCAATGTTGAATTAAAAACCTTAACAGGTGATGCAACGACTTTAGCGGCAGCCAGTAATCAATGGCAATTGGTTAACTTTGGTTATATGTTTTGTCCCGATATTTGTCCAATTAACTTGCGTTTATTGAGCGATATTAAAAAAGAGTGGGCTGCAGGCTCTGATGGTGAACTCACTGTGACTCATATTACCTTCGATCCAGCGCGGGATACACCCGATCGCTTGGCGAAATATTTAGACTATATCAATCCTGACTTTTTGGGATTAACGGGAGAGTTGGCTGATATTCGCACGGTGGCTCAACAATTGAATACGGTTTTTATTTATGAACAGCCCGATGAATATGGCAATTACTTTATTACTCATAGCGACAACATTGCCTTATTAAATCCAAATGGACAGTATGTAGGTTTGTTTAAAGCACCATATAACAAAAAAAATATGCTCAGGGTATTACAGGGTATTATTCACTAGTGGCACTGACCAGTACTTTCTTTTGAGTGCCATCATCAAATGTCAAAATAATTTCAATTTTTTCCCCTTCTGTAATGGTTTGCAATAGATTGATTAACATGATGTGGTAGCCGCCTGGTTCAAAGCTAATAGCCGTTTGAGCTGGAATACTTAAACTGGACACTTTTTGCATTTTCATTAATCCATCTTGCATGGAGTGAGTATGGATTTCAGTGACTTCTGCGATTTTGCTGGAAATGCCAATTAAGGTTTTATCGCTTTCAGTTGGGTTAATAATGGTTAAGTAGCCAACACTATTAGTAACGCCCGGTGGCATAATTTTTATTCTTGGGTTTTCAATAATAATTTCATCGTGATTATGGTCCTCATGAGCATAGCTAGATAAACTTATCGCGATGCTTAGTATGCTAAAAAGGATGTTGAACCTTAGTGTTTTTATTTGAAAAGAAGTTTTCATAGCTGTTACCGATATATTTAAAAAGAATACAGTGTCATCCCCGCGTAGGTGGGTATCCAGAGCCATCGAGGCCAATTTTAGTCTGGATTCCCGCCTTGCTCTACACGGACGTAGGGCACTTCGAGCAACGCAGGAGCAGTTGCAGATCGCAAATGATGCCGAGTGTAAAGTGATTTTTAAGTTACTTGTTGGTAGTTTTTCGGTTGTTATAAAAATTTAGAGCTATCATTATTATTACTTTGATGCTTGGTAGCTAATACATTGTCCAGTAACCCCCATGCTAGCTTTACCCATTAAATAGAGATAGTGAGAGTGTAGGCTTTCAACGCTTTTTACGCTGCTTGGGTCTTCTGCGGGATAGGCATTAGCCCGCATTTGTGTTCGCGTGGCCCCAGGATTAAAACTGTTTACCCGGATTTTGCTTGTCTTCTCTAACTCATCTGCCAGTATTTCCATTAAGTTTTCATTAGCGGCTTTTGATACCGCATAGGCGCCCCAGTAAGCACGACCTTTAATACCCACGGAGGAGCCGGTAAAAATAATAGAGGCATCTTCACTTTTTTGTAATAAGGGTAAACATTTTTTGGTTAACAAAAAAGGTGCCGTAATATTAACTTGCATAAGCTTTTGCCAGTTTTTGAAGCTGTAATTAGCAATAGAAGTGCGTTCACCCAGTTGTGCGGCATTGTGTAGTAAACCATCGAGTCGTCCAAAATTTTCTTCAATGGCATCGGCTATTTCTTGATAAGTACTTTCTTCAGCGATCTCAAAATCAATGGGAATGATGGCTGCTTGAGAGTGGCCAGCTTGCTCTATTTCATCATAGGTCTTTTCGAGCTTGCTGACTGTTTTTCCCAGTAACAGAACCGTTGCACCGTATTGCGCATAAAGTTTAGCGATATTGCGACCAATGCCATCTCCTGCACCGCTAACGGCAATAATTTTTTCGGTGAGCAAATCTTTTGGGGCGTGGTAGTTATTTATATCTATCATAAGTTGTTACAAATTTTTACAAGTGTTTTTGTATGAAAGGCCAAATTTCATCACTGTGATGTGCGATGTAATCGGCATTCCAGTGGGTAATGTCGTCATCGTCGTGGATATAGCCAAAACTAACAGCAATGGTTGTGCTACCGGCATTCTTTCCGCAATCGATATCTCGTTTGTGGTCGCCAATATAAATCGCTTCTTTGGGTTGGCAGCCAACCTTGTTACATGCGAGTAATAATGCTTCAGCATGAGGTTTAGGGTGTTCTACATGGTCTGGACAAATGAGTAAATTGGGGCGACAGGGTAGGGATAAGTTGTCGACGATGGATTCAGCAAAACGATAAGGTTTATTGGTAATCACCCCCCAGAATAATTTTGCTTCACGAATTTTTTCTAATAAAACAAACATTCCATCAAATAATGCGCAGTGCTTGCCCATATGCTCATAATAGATGTCTAGCAGGCGTTGACGACGTTCTTCAAAACCGGGATCTTCTATCGCTAAATTAAACAACAGCGAGGTGAGGGCACGTGCGCCATCGGAAACCGTTTGTCTAATTTGGTCTTGGGGTATGCGTGAAATTTGGTATTCGTCTGCTAGTTGGTTTAGGGTAACGAAAAAATCGGGAGCCGTATCCAACAAGGTACCATCTAAATCAAAAAATACAGCCTTTATTGGTGAATTGTTTACACTCCTCATTAATAAGTTTGCTCTTTTTTAGTATGTACTAGGTAATTAACGGTGACATCCTTGCTATTGAGTTTGTAGTTTTTAGTTAAGGGGTTATACGTCATTCCTGTAATTTCTTGCCATTCAAGCCCTGCATGACGTATCCAGCGAGCGAGTTCAGAAGGTTTAATAAATTTGCTGTATTCGTGCGTTCCTTTAGGTAATAGCTTTAAAATATATTCTGCCCCCAAAATAGCAAAGGCATAGGATTTAGGATTGCGGTTAATGGTTGAAAAATAAATATGACCACCGGGCTTAGCCAATTTTGCGCAGGCACTAATAATTGCCGAAGGGTCTGGAACGTGTTCTAACATTTCTAAGCAAGTGACGATGTCATAGGATTCAGGTCTTTCTTGTGCTAGAGCTTCAGCGGTTGTTTGTTGGTAGTCTATGCTCAGTTTGCTCTCTTGTTGGTGTAATCGAGCAATTTGGAGTGGCGCTTCTCCCATATCTATTCCCGTTACATTTGCACCGCGCTGTGCCAGTGCTTCACAAAGAATGCCACCACCACAACCGACGTCGAGTACGTTCAGTTCAGCAACCGGTGAGCGTTCGTCAATAAAGTTGCTACGCAATGGATTGATATCATGCAATGGCTTGAATTCGCTATCCTTGTCCCACCAGCGCTGCGCTAGGGCTTCGAATTTTGCAATTTCATCGGGGTCGACATTCGTGGTGTATGCGTTGTTACTCATGATTGAATCCTGTTTTGCCATTCTTGTGTGTTTGCAATAATTTCATTTTCGTTGATGCTTATCAGTTTACGCTCTTGCATTAACATTTTACCTCTCACCCAGCTATGACTAACACGATGTCCGTTGTGGGTGTAAACCAACTGTGAAATGGGGTCATAGAGTGGGTATTGTTCTAGTAAATCAAGTTGAACGGCAATAATATCGGCATCTTTACCTACTTCAAGACTTCCCGTGACTGTATCAATCCCCATGGCCTTGGCGCCATTGATCGTTGCCATTTCAATCGCTTGTGAGGCACGAAGGGCGGCGGCATTTTGGGCGACGGCTTTTCCGAGCAGTGCAGCGGTATGCATTTCTCCAAACATATCTAAGTTGTTATTGCTTGCGCAGCCATCAGTGCCCAGTGCAACGTTGATATCGTTGTCCAGTAAGGTGGCGGTTGGGCAAAATCCACTGGCTAGTTTAAGGTTGGATTCTGGGCAGTGGATTACATGGGCGCCTGAGCGTTTGAGGAGAGTGATATCGTCATCATTCAATGCCGTCATATGTACGCATTGGGTTAGTGGTGTCAGGACATTGAGATCAAAAAGGCGTTGAATAGGGCGCTTACCATTTTGCGCTTGAGCATCGTCGACTTCTTTTTGAGTTTCATGTAAATGGACATGGATACCCGCTTGTAACTCTGGCGATAAAACAGCAATGCGTTTAAAGGTATCGTCATTCACGGTATAAGGCGCATGGGGACCAAATTGGATTTTAATCAAGTCATGAGAGCGATATTGATCCCGTAAATTTAAGCCCTTGCTAATATATTCGTCAGCATTACCTGCCCAAGCACTAGGAAATTCTAATATAGGAAAGGTAATTTGGCAGCGCATCCCCGTATCGTGGGCTGCGGCTGCGGTTTGTTCTGGAAAGAAATACATATCCGAAAAGCAGGTTGTGCCGCTGCGGATCATTTCTGCCATGGCTAACTGACTACCGGCTTTAACAAAATCTGCCGATACGTGTTGCCCCTCGGCTGGCCAAATATATTCATTAAGCCAGGCTTCTAAAGGCAGGTCATCAGCGAAACCACGGAATAAACTCATTGCCGCGTGGCCATGAGTATTGATGAGCCCAGGCATAACAATATGCTCTAGCAAGTTAACGACGGTTTGTGATTGATAACGTTGTTTAGCTTCTTGTGAGGGTAATATTGCAATAATTTTCCCTGCGGATATTGCGATAGAACAATCGGTAAAAACGGTATTTTGCGGAACAACTGGAATAATCCATTTAGCATTGATAAGAGTGTCACACTGGGTTGATGTATTTTTCGACATGGCTGTGTTTATCTCATTTTGTTGTTTGTCATCAATCGTTTTTCGTTTGCTTAGTTTTGTCTCAAAATATTAAGAAGCTGGGAACAAAATACTAGCATTTTAAAGCAACTCGGATTCAAAAGGGGATTTGCTAGTTAAGTATTTATTAATTGCGTAAAAAAGTTAATATTATTCATAGCTTGTCAAGCCATTAAGGGATATAATCGTTTCATCTGTTGCTCATGTTATTTACTATGTTTAATAGCAAGATGTTTTATTAGTAGTAATAATAAGCTACAGATATTTTTAGCGAATAATTCACAATTAACTCTATTAAACGCAATTAAGCCAGTACTCACAATGAACACAGTTTTTATGACATCAGATTTGGCCAGCGTCCATTATCATGGTCTTAAACCTATGTGTTCTGCGTATGCCGCCAATACCATTTGGCGCTACACTGCTCCGCGTGCTGAGTTAATATTGTAATTATTTAATCAATTTGGCCGCGGAACTTATCGCGGTCACTGTTGTTCTCCAATCCCAATCCAGCCAGTTACCCGATAAGCCAGCGGTCTTCCTAATCAGGAGGGCATAGTATGCTGACTAAATTAATTAACACCAAATTATTCAATACTATTTATAGTGCTGCCGTTTTACATGTGGAAGCAAGGCGAGCTCAGGCAAATCGTAGGCGTTCTGAGAGAGATCTGCAAAAGTTAGATGATCGTCTATTAGATGATATTGGCCTACTGCGGCGAGAAGATGGATCTATTGTTCCAACGACGGCTAGGATTAAAGCACAAAATACCGAAGAGTGTGAGCATGCTCCAAGCTTCGGTGAAACCCTTGCCGAACAAGCTAGATCGCATACTCGCTGTTTGCGACATCCTTATCTGATAAGGCGAAGGCGGTAGTGATGATGTGCAAGGCTACTCAGTGGGTCATCCATACGGAATGCTTGATAGTGTGGTGTTCTCGCTGGAGTAGTCTTGTTTGTTTTTTGATCGCACTTTTCAGAACCACTTTTCTCTCCGTTGTCTATGGTCTTCTCAAGGCAACTAATCTCACGCCCTAGCCCCCATTTATGCTACAATCCGCCGCTTGATTTAAGGCTGCGTTGCGGAGCCCTAAATATCTCGATCTACTATTAATTCTGTCTAATTTATAGGCATGGTTTAATGCCCTGCAGGGGCATATATTACTTACAGTAAAGGCGTAAAACATGGGTGATTTGGCGCAAGAAGTTTCTCCCGTCAGTATTGAAGATGAATTAAAACAATCCTATCTCGACTACGCGATGAGCGTAATTGTTGGTCGCGCACTCCCAGATGTACGCGATGGGCTTAAGCCGGTACACCGCCGGGTGTTGTTTGCCATGAATGAGCTAAGCAACGATTGGAACAAGCCCTATAAAAAATCTGCCCGTGTTGTGGGTGATGTGATCGGTAAATATCACCCTCATGGCGATTCAGCAGTATATGACACCATTGTGCGAATGGCTCAAGACTTTTCGCTGCGTTACACACTGGTAGATGGCCAAGGTAATTTCGGTTCTATCGATGGAGATGGAGCTGCCGCCATGCGTTATACCGAAATACGCATGAAAAAGTTGGCTCATGATCTCTTAGCTGACCTTGATAAGCAGACCGTTGATTTTGTGCCTAACTATGATGGCACAGAACATATCCCCGATGTTCTACCCACACGTGTTCCCAATTTATTGATCAATGGGTCTTCGGGTATTGCCGTGGGGATGGCAACCAATATTCCGCCACATAATCTTTCTGAAGTCGTAAAAGGTTGCTTGGCTTTTATTGATAATAACGATATTACTATCGATGAGTTAATGGAAATCATCCCTGGCCCCGATTTTCCAACAGGTGCGACTATTAATGGTCGAGCGGGTATTGTTCAAGCATATCGAACTGGCCGAGGGCGCATTTATTTACGCGCAAAAGCGGATATTGAACGCAATGACAAAGCCAATAAAGAAACCATTATTATTACGGAGATACCTTACCAGTTAAATAAAAGTCGTTTAATAGAAAAAATTGCCGAGCTGGTTAAAGAGAAGAAAATTGAAGGTATTGCAGAATTACGAGACGAATCAACGAAAGAGATTCGTATCGTTATTGAACTGAAGCGTGGCGAACTTGGTGAAGTGGTACTGAATAACCTCTATGCGCAAACACAATTGGAAAGTGTCTTTGGTATTAATACCGTTGCATTAGTTGATGGTCAACCTAAAACACTTAACTTAAAAGAGTTAATTGAATGTTTTGTTCGCCATCGCCGTGAAGTGGTAACGCGTCGAACAGTTTATTTGCTTCGCAAAGCACGTGAGCGTGGCCACATACTTGAAGGACAAGCGGTTGCCATTTCTAATATTGATGAAGTGATCGAGTTAATTCGTTCTTCAGCTAGCCCTGCCGAAGCAAAAGAAGGTTTATTGGCGCGTGGTTGGGATGCGACTTCCGTCAATAAGTTTTTAGAGCGCAGTGACTCAGATGCTTGTCGCCCCGAAAGCTTGCCAGCAGAATTTGGTTTGCGAGACGGTAAATATTATCTTTCTCCTGAGCAAGCACAAGCCATTCTTGATTTGCGTTTGCACCGTTTGACGGGAATGGAGTTTGATAAGCTACTCGATGAGTACAAAGAAAAACTCAAATTGATCGACGAATTTTTAGAAATACTTGGTAACGCTAATCGTTTAATGGAAGTGATTCGTGAAGAGCTTGAAGAGGTGTTGAGTAACTATGGCGATGAGCGCCGTACCGATATTCAAAGTTCTAAGCGTGATTTAACCATCGAAGATTTAATCACCGAAGAAGACCGCGTTGTGACTATTTCCCATGGAGGTTATGCAAAGACACAGCCGCTTAGCGATTATCAAGCACAACGTCGTGGTGGAATGGGTAAGGCAGCTACATCAGTAAAAGATGAAGACTTTGTTGAGCACTTATTAATTGCCAGTACTCACGATACTATTTTATGTTTTACCAATGCGGGCAAAGTGTATTGGTTAAAAGTATTCCAAATTCCTCTGGCTGGGCGGCAATCAAAAGGTCGACCTATTATTAACTTATTGCCATTAAGTGAGGGTGAACGTATTACCTCAATTCTTCCGGTAAGGGAGTACGATGATCAACACTTTATCTTTATGGCTACCGCGAATGGCACTGTTAAAAAGACGCCATTAACGCAATTTTCTCGTCCTCGTAGTGTTGGCTTAATTGCTCTCGACTTGGTTGAAGGCGACCACTTAGTGGATACTGCAATCACGGAAGGAGAATGCGATGTGATGCTATTTTCGTCCGCGGGTAAAGCAGTGCGCTTTAACGAGACAGATATTCGAGCAATGGGTCGTACCTCTCGTGGTGTTCGTGGCATTCGTTTGGAAGAGGGGCAGTCTGTTATTTCCATGTTAATACCCAAGCCAGAAGGCAAAGTACTCACTGTAAGCGAAAATGGTTACGGAAAACGCACGGTTGTTACTGAGTATCCAACCAAAGGCCGTGGTGGTAAGGGCATGATAGCCATGCAATGTAGTGAGCGTAATGGTGAACTAGTCGGCGCTGTCCAAGTATTTGATGGTGATGAAATCATGCTGATTTCAGATCAAGGCACTTTGGTGCGCACTCGAGTTGATGAAGTTTCTCTATCGGGCCGCAATACGCAAGGTGTTCGAGTAATTCGGGTCAAAGCGGATGAGCATGTCATTGGTGTTGAGCGCATTGAGGAAACCGATGAAATTCTCGAGGAAGAAAACGCGTAACACTAGTAAACGACTTCCGATGTCATTCCCGCGATCAGCACTGCTCCTGCGTTGCAGATCGCAGGGATGACGGCAGTATTCTTTTAGAGGGTTTCGATAGTGATCTCTCTAACGAAATTAATGTTTAAGACGATATACATATGTCAGAAAAAAAAACCTTAGCTGATTTACGAGTAGAAATTGATAATATCGATGCGAAGTTAGTTGAGTTAATCAGTGCGCGCGCCCGTTGTGCGCAGACAGTGGCTGATGTTAAAAAAGCCAGTAATGCTGATGATGCTGAAAGTACCGTATATTATCGACCTGAGCGCGAAGTGCAGGTGCTGCGTAAAGTCATGGAGTACAATGAAAAACAAGGTGGCCCGCTAACAAATGAAGAAATAGCGCGTTTATTTCGCGAGATTATGTCCGCTTGTTTAGCGTTAGAAAAACCCATTAATGTTGCTTTTTTAGGGCCGGAGGGAACCTTTACACAAGAAGCAGTCGTTAAACATTTTGGTCACTCTGCTGTTCCCCGGCCAATGGGCGCTATTGACGAAGTCTTTCGCGAAGTGGAAGCGGGTGCGGTTAATTATGGTGTGGTTCCTGTTGAGAACTCTACTGAAGGGGTTGTCACTCATACCTTAGATAGTTTTATTGACTCTAATATTCATATCTGCGGTGAAGTGGTTTTGCGTATTCATCAAAACTTATTGGTTTCCGATGTAACAAATGTCGATAAAATTTCACGCATTTATTCACACCCACAAAGCTTGGCACAGTGTCGTAAATGGCTCGACGCCAATTATCCACATGCTGAACGTGTTGCCGTTAGCAGTAATGCTGATGCGGCTAAACGAATTAAGGGGGAGTGGAGTTCAGCTGCGATAGCTGGTATTACCGCTTCTGAATTATATGATTTAAAAGCTATTGCGGAAAAAATAGAAGATGCTCCGGATAATTCGACCCGCTTTTTAGTGATCGGTACACAAGAAGTTCCTCCCAGTGGGGACGACAAAACATCTCTTGTTATTTCTGTGCGCAATAAACCGGGAGCCCTACACGATATATTGGAACCTTTTCATCGCTTAGGTGTTGATATGACGCGTCTACAGTCACGTCCTTCACGTATTAGTGCGTGGAATTATATCTTTTTTATCGATATTAAAGGCCATAAAGATGATGAAGTTGTGCAGCGAGCGTTGAAAGAAGTTTCTGATGCATCAGCTGAATTAAAAGTATTGGGCTCTTATCCTGTGGGTGTGCTCTAGTTTTGATGATATTCGCGGTGTTTTTTAACAATGCATATTTTTCTGTTGCTAATAAAAATTGATGTAGGCCGGTTTATATGTCCGACGCTTCAAAATTAGTTGTTATTGGTCTAGGCCTAATTGGTGGCAGTTTAGCAGCCGCTGTAAAAAAAATTGGGTTGATGAAAGAGGTTGTTGCCGTTGTGCGGCGTCAAGAGGCCATTGACTATGCGTTGGCGAATCATATTATCGATCGCGCTGTTTTTTCTTTAGAAGAGATTGCAAGTGAGTTAAAAGCCGGTGATATTATTTTTATTGCTGTGCCAACATTAAGTGTGATGGAAACAATTAAACACGTATGCTCTTTAGTTAGTGAGCAGGTTACCGTTACCGATGGTGCCAGTGTTAAAGGTAGTGTGCTTGAATCAGTGAAAGCTGTTTACGGTACTATACCGCCGCAATTTGTATTGGGGCACCCAATAGCTGGTTCTGAAAAAAGTGGTGTTTCAGCAACAAACCCAAATCTATACCAAAATCATCGAGTGATTCTTACACCTGTTGAGGAAACTGGTCCTGAGCATCTCCGTATTGTGACTCGCTTATGGGAAAGTGTCGGTGCGGAAGTATTGACGATGCCCGTAGCTGAACATGATGCTGTGTTGGCGGCAACCAGTCATTTGCCTCATGCGATTGCTTATTCGTTGGTAGATACCTTAGCCAATGACTCGGAAAACGAAAATATTTTTCGCTATGCTGCGGGTGGCTTTCGTGACTTCACGCGTATCGCCAGTAGTGATCCTAAAATGTGGCATGACATTATGTGTGCAAATAGTGATGCCATTCTCGATGCCATTGATTTGTTTCAAAATAACCTCGCTCAGTTACGAGAAGCGATTGCTGATAAAGACAGTGAGACCTTATTGGCTATTTTCAATCGCGCAAAAGCTGCGCGTGACCATTTTTCTGAGCTTGTCGATCAACGATTAAATTATAAATAGTTTCCTTGGACACTTCCTTCTTATGTTAGTTTTAGATTCTCAACAGCAACTTATTCGTTATGTTATTCAGCCTGGTGGAAAAGTCTCTGGTCGTATTCGCGTTCCTGGTGATAAATCCATTTCACATCGTTCTATTATGCTGGGTTCCATTGCTGAAGGTAAAACCTCAGTCACCGGTTTTTTGGAAGGCGAAGATGCGCTGGCAACCTTACAGGCTTTTCGCGATATGGGTGTAGAGATTGAAGGGCCGGTTGATGGTGCGGTAACGATAGTCGGCCGTGGCTTGCATGGCTTACAGGAACCTAAAAAAGAGCTCAATGTGGGTAATGCCGGCACAGCAATGCGCTTGTTGGCAGGCTTGATGGCTGGACAATCTTTTTCTACGACCTTGATTGGAGATGCATCATTATCAAAGCGTCCAATGAGTCGAGTGGCGAATCCACTTCGCGAAATGAATGTTCAAGTAGATACAGCCGCAGAAGGGCGTCCACCCATCACTATTCATGGCGCTAAACCGACAGCCATCGACTATTCAATGCCAATGGCCAGTGCACAAGTGAAATCTTGTGTGTTATTGGCGGGCTTGTACGCGGAAGGAGAGACAAGTGTTCTTGAGCCGGCTCCAACGCGCGATCATACGGAGCGCATGTTACGAGGCTTTGGTTATGATGTGCAAACGCAGTCTCTCGAAGGTGGAAAGTCAAAAGTGTCATTGAATGGTGGTGGCAAGTTGTCAGCTATTGATATCGATGTGCCTGCTGATATTTCTTCTGCGGCTTTTTATATGGTCGCTGCTTCCATTGCGCCGGGCTCTGATATTACTTTAGAACATGTGGGCATTAATCCTACAAGAGATGGTGTGGTTCATATTTTGCGTTTAATGGGGGCGGATATTGAGATTCAAAATCAACGAGAGGTGGGTGGAGAGCCTGTAGCTGATATTCGTGTTCGTTATTCAACGCTAAAAGGTATTTCTATTCCTGAAGAGTATGTTCCATTGGCGATTGATGAATTTCCCATTCTATTTATTGCTGCCGCGTGCGCACAAGGAAAAACGATTTTAACGGGTGCCGAAGAGTTGCGAGTAAAGGAAAGTGATCGTATCCAAGTGATGGCAGATGGTTTAAAAACTCTAGGAATTCAAGCTGAAGCCACCGCCGATGGAATGATTATTGAAGGTGGAGAAATGGGCGGTGGCGAAGTAGAAACTCATGATGATCATCGCATTGCAATGTCATTCACGATGGCGGCGCTGCGTGCTAGTGCCCCAATTACTATTAATAACTGCGGTCATGTCGCAACGTCCTTTCCTGGTTTTGTGGATTTAGCAAAACAAGCGGGAATAAGCATAGAATCACAAGTTGTTTAGCTTTTTACATCGAGTTCATTATAATGCCCTCCGCATCCAGTTAAACTGGTGTTTCGAAGGAAAAATACAATCAAAAATATTTCATAGAATAGTGATAAATACCAATGAGTAAAGACTATACCCTAACCCATCTCAAACAACTCGAGGCGGAAAGTATCCATATTATTCGTGAAGTAGCGGCTGAATTTGATAATCCCGTTATGTTGTATTCCATTGGTAAAGACTCCGCTGTCATGTTGCATTTAGCCATGAAAGCGTTTGCGCCAGGCATTCCACCTTTTCCTTTATTGCATGTCGATACCACCTGGAAGTTTAAAGAGATGATTAAATTTAGGGATGAATATGTTAAAAAATTAGGCTTGGATTTGATTGTCCATACCAATCAAGAAGGCTTGGATATGGGAGTAGGGCCATTTACCCATGGTAGTGCTAAACATACCGATATTATGAAAACCCAGGCCCTTAAGCAGGCGCTTAATAAATATGGTTTCGATGCCGCTTTTGGAGGTGCTCGAAGAGACGAAGAAAAATCGCGGGCGAAAGAGCGAGTTTATTCTTTCCGCGATAAAAATCATCGTTGGGATCCTAAAAACCAACGTCCAGAACTTTGGAATATCTACAATGGCCGCATTGATAAGGGAGAGAGTATACGGGTATTTCCACTGTCAAATTGGACAGAGTTAGATATTTGGCAATACATTCATTTAGAAGATATTCCCATCGTTCCTCTTTATAAAGCAGCTAAGCGTCCTGTTATTGAGCGAGATGGCATGCTAATTATGGTTGATGATGACCGTGTGCCGATTACCGAAGATGATAAGGTTGAAGAAAAAATGGTTCGCTTCCGTACGTTAGGCTGTTATCCCCTAACGGGTGCCGTTGAGTCAGAAGCAACTACTTTGCCAGAAATTATTCAGGAAATGTTACTGACGACTACATCAGAAAGGCAGGGCCGAGCCATTGATCACGATAGTTCCGGTTCTATGGAAAAGAAAAAGCAAGAGGGGTATTTCTAATGTCTCATCAATCAGATCTTATTGCTACCGATATCGATGCTTACTTAGCACAGCATGAACAAAAAGAACTATTACGTTTTTTAACCTGCGGCAGTGTTGATGATGGTAAAAGTACTCTAATTGGTCGCTTGCTCCATGATACCAAGATGATATATGAAGATCAGTTGGCATCAATTGAATCAGACTCAACTAAACATGGCACAACGGGTGAAAAAATTGACCTGGCATTGCTTGTCGATGGTTTGCAAGCTGAACGCGAGCAGGGCATTACCATTGATGTTGCCTATCGCTATTTTTCTACAGCAAAGCGTAAATTTATTATTGCCGATACCCCAGGGCATGAACAATATACTCGTAATATGGCAACCGGTGCATCAACTTGTGACTTGGCTGTCATTTTGATTGATGCACGCTATGGTGTGCAAACGCAAACACGGCGCCATAGCTATATTACTTCCTTGCTGGGTATTCAGCATATTGTTGTGGCTATTAACAAAATGGATTTGCTCGACTTTGACCAAAATAAATTTAATGAAATTAAAAAGGAATATTTAGCTTTTGCTAAACACATCGGTTTAGATAAAGATATTTACTTTGTGCCAATGTCTGCGCTCAATGGTGATAATGTCGTTAACCCGAGTGAGCGTACGTTGTGGTATCAGGAAGAGGGTGGTCAAACCTTGATGGAAATCCTAGAAAGTGTGGCCATCACTGATGATAAAAATATTACCGATTTTCGTTTTCCAGTCCAATATGTCAATCGTCCCAATCTTGATTTTAGAGGTTTTTGTGGAACGATTGCCTCGGGTGTCATTAATGTGGGCGACGAAATACGTGTTCTGCCTTCGAATAAAACCAGCAAAGTAAAAAGTATTGTGACCTATGATGGCAATCTAGAGTCCGCTTTTATTGATCAGGCCGTTACCCTGACTTTAGAGGATGAAATTGATGTTAGCCGTGGCGATATGATTGTACGTGCTGATGCACCGTTAACGCCAGCCAATCACTTGCGAGCACATTTAGTTTGGATGTCAGAGGTCGTGCTTGAGCCAAATAAACAATTCTTTTTTAAATTTTCAAGTAAACTAACAACGGGTTATATTGAAAAGCTTAATTACAGAATCGATGTGAATACTCAAGAGCATCTGCCTATTCAGCGTATCGTATTAAACGATATTGCTTTAGTTGATGTTGCACTAAGTCAGCCTGTTGTTGTTGACCCTTACGAAAAAAATCGTGCAACAGGCGCTTTTATTGTTATTGATCGCTTAAGTAATATTACCGTTGGTGCGGGTTTAGTACAGAATGTACTAGATAATCTTGATCAAAATGTAGATACCAGTGCATTTGCTACTGATTTTGCAGAATTGATTAAGCAACATTTTCCTGATAAATCATCGGATGAGGTTTCTGCGCTTGTGAAAAAATTCACTCAGTATTTGTAACAGTTGTTATCGGGGATGCTTAAAAAAATACTACCGTCATCCCCGCGATCAGCAACTGCTCCTGCGTTGCTAGAAGTACCCTACGTCCGTGTAGGGCAAGGTGGGGGTCCAGATTTAAAAGTATTCATTAAGGCCTGGATTCCCGCCTTCGCGGGAATGACGCCTAAAATAATAAATAGATATATTGCTACTCGCTTGTAAGCAATCTCTCACATAAATTTCAGAGAAATCCCTATTGATATAAAAATGCTATCAGTTAGCATAGCGTTGACTTTGCGATAAAGGTTCTTTGCAAAGTTCAGCATGGACGCTGGTTTGAGAAGTGGAGGGTATCGTGAAAACCCGCGTCTTTTTAAACTTAAATTAATATATGGAGATTTTCTCATGAAAACAAATCGTTTTATTTTTCCTTTACGTTCATTGTTACCAACATTGTTATGCGGCTTATTGGCTATTCCTGTTGTAACATTATCTTCTCACGTATCAGCCGCTACACCTACTCAGGTTTCAGCAATGGCTGAAAAGGTTGAGGCGGTCAGTATTAATACCGCTAGTGCTGCCGCGATAGCTGAAGCCATGCGCGGTGTTGGTATTAAAAAAGCGGAAGCTATTGTTAATTGGCGTAAAAAAAATGGTAAATATACTTCTCTTGAACAGCTTTTAGAGATTAAGGGAATTGGTGAGAAAACGCTAGAAGCTAATAAAGGTCGAATTAAACTTTAGATAGCTTCTAGCAATTAGGCTAGAGGAAGAAAAAGTTCCATTTACATGGAACTTTTTTGTTTTTACATCTAATTGCTTGCAGCTTGCAGCTTGCAGCTTGCAGCTTGCACAGCTATCATTGCTCCCGATTTTTAAGTGCATCAGGATATCCAAAAATGTCGTTGTCTGTTTCTTCTCCTATCATTGTTGCCATGGATTTTGACCAAGCAAATACATGCTTAGATTTGGCAAAACAATTAGATCCACAGCGGTGTCGATTAAAAGTTGGCAAGGAACTTTTTACCAGTGCAGGTCCTCGTCTTGTCGAGCAGTTAGTAGAGCTAGATTTTGACGTTTTCTTAGATTTAAAATTTCACGATATTCCCAATACGGTGGCTAAGGCAGTGACTGCCGCTGCTAACTTGGGGGTATGGATGGTCAATGTTCACGCCAGTGGTGGAGAGCGAATGATGTCTGCTGCAAGAGAGGCGCTTGCTGGGGTACAACATAAGCCGCTTCTAATAGCGGTTACTGTCTTAACCAGTATGACAGAGGAGGATTTGCGTGGCGTTGGGGTTCCGCTAAAACCGGCAGAGCAGGTACAGCATTTAGCGAGCTTGGCAAAGACTTCGGGTTTAGACGGTGTTGTATGCTCTGCGCAGGAAGCCCCTATTTTAAAATCGACGCTGGGGCAAGGGTTTACTTTAGTGACTCCTGGCATTCGTCCTATTGGTTCTGTGGCTGATGATCAGCGCAGGGTATTAACGCCTGCGGAGGCCATAAATGCAGGTAGTGATTATTTAGTCATTGGCCGTCCCATTACTCAAGCTCCAAACCCTAGAGAGGCTTGTGAATCTATCATTGACAGTTTGTAAACTTTTTATCTCTAAGGTTTGTTTAAGGCACTTATACTATGGCGTTTTCCTCTGTACCCGTTATCACGGTTGATGGCCCCAGTGGCTCAGGTAAAGGCACCCTTTGTCAACTATTGGCGGCAAAGCTAGGGTTTCATTTGCTCGATAGTGGGGCACTCTATCGAATTACTGCTTTAGCTGCGGCTAAACAGGGTATCGATTTGCAAGATGAGAATAAGGTTGCAGAAGTAGCGCGTTATTTGAATGTAAACTTTCAGACCAGTGAGCAGGGAGTTTTAGTTTTTTTGGATGGTGAGGATGTTAGCCGTGACATCCGCTTGGAAGAAACGGGAATGGGAGCGTCTATTGTGGCCGCACATGGAGCAGTAAGAGCATCCTTACTTGAGCGCCAGCGGGCATTTCAGCAGCCCCCGGGTTTGGTGGCGGATGGTCGTGATATGGGCACCACCGTATTCCCTAAAGCAGAGCTTAAAGTATTCTTAACGGCCAGTGCTGAAGAGCGCGCCAGGCGGCGTTATCAGCAGTTGATTGATAAGGGAGAATCTGCTAATCTCCGCGCCCTGTTGGAGGATATCCAGGCAAGAGATGCGAAGGATATACAACGTTCTGCTTCCCCATTGAGGGCCGCAGATGATGCAATAACGATTGAAAGCACGTCTATGTCTATACAAGAAGTGCTAGCTAAGGTTCTTAGCCTTGCAGATCAAAGGCTAAATTCCTAAGAGTGGATCTTATCGCTATAGTAAACCTCTAACAGTAATTGGTAATAAGTGTGCAGTGCTGTCGTCATTAATATGTACGGTCAGGCGTGACAACGCTGCGATGTTTAACCGGCCCGCAACCCTGATGCTGCGGTAGAATAGATCTGATAGAACCGAAAATAAAGATGTCGCAATGGCATGTGTTTCGGCCTTATTCGGATTTATGCTGATAAATTTAGGTCCCTCCCATGAGCGAAAATTTCGCAGAACTCTTTGAAGAAAGCTTAAAATCCGTTGATATGATCCCCGGTTCCATTGTCACCGGCGTTGTGATCGATATCGATAAAGACTGGGTAACAGTCCACGCTGGTCTTAAATCTGAAGGCGTTATTCCCGCCGAACAATTTGCTGATGAAAACGGTGAAGTTGCATTGGCTATCGGCGATGAGGTGCAAGTTGCACTGGAATCCGTTGAAGATGGTTTTGGTGAAACGAAACTGTCTCGTGAAAAAGCCAAGCGCGCAGAGTCTTGGAAAATACTTGAGGCCGCACACGCCTCTGAAGAAGTGATTACCGGTATTATCACTGGTAAGGTTAAAGGTGGCTTTACTGTCGATATTGCTAGTATCCGCGCTTTCTTGCCGGGTTCTTTAGTTGATGTTCGCCCCGTTCGCGATACTGCTCACCTGGAAAATAAAGAACTTGAGTTTAAAGTTATTAAGTTAGACCAGAAGCGCAACAATGTTGTTGTTTCTCGTCGAGCGGTAATGGAGTCCGTTAACTCTGCTGAGCGCGATGAGTTGTTGGCCAACCTTGAAGAAGGTGCAATGGCTAAAGGTATCGTGAAGAACTTGACTGATTACGGCGCCTTCGTTGATCTGGGTGGTGTCGATGGTCTGCTTCATATCACTGATATGGCTTGGAAACGCATCAAGCACCCAAGTGAAATCGTTAATATTGGCGACGAAATTGACGTTAAAGTCCTTAAATTTGATCGCGATCGTAACCGTGTTTCTCTCGGTCTTAAGCAAACTGGCGAAGATCCTTGGGTTGATATCACAGCACGCTATCCAGAAGGTGCTCGTGCAAAAGCTGTGGTTACCAACTTAACTGACTATGGTTGCTTTGCTGAAATTGAAGATGGTGTTGAAGGTCTAGTTCACGTTTCTGAAATGGATTGGACAAACAAAAATATTCATCCATCAAAAGTGGTTCAGTTAGGCGATGAAGTAGAGGTTATGGTGCTTGAAATCGATGAAGAACGTCGTCGTATTTCTCTTGGTATTAAGCAGTGTCAGGAAAATCCATGGGATGCCTTTGGTCGCCAGTTCTCTCAAGGCGATAAAATCACGGGTAATATCAAGTCGATCACTGACTTTGGTATCTTCATTGGTTTGGATGGCGGTATTGATGGTTTGGTTCATTTGTCGGATATTTCCTGGAATGAAAGCGGCGAAGAAGCTGTTCGTAACTTTAAGAAAGGCGATGAGCTAGAAACCGTTATATTGGCGATCGACCCCGAGCGTGAGCGCATTTCATTGGGTATTAAGCAGTTGAACGAAGATAGTTTTACAGGCTATACCTCTGCCAACGAAAAAGGCACTATTGTTAAAGGTGTTGTAAAAGAAGTTGATGCTAAAGCCGCCGTCATTACTCTTGATGATGAAGTAGAAGGTGTACTTAAAGCAGCTGATATTAGCCGCGAAAAAGTGGCCGATGCTTCAACAGTATTAAATGTTGGTGATGAAGTTGAAGCTGTAATAACCAATATTGACCGTAAAAATCGCGTCATTGCACTTTCGATTAAAGCAAAAGATGCAGCAGAAGAAAAAGCTGCAGTGAAAGAGCATAGCGCTAAACAAGCTGAAGAAAGCTCACCTGCGACTTTAGGTGACTTGATTAAGGCTCAAATGGAAGGTCAAGATAAGCAATAAGTTTGTCTTTCCTTCTCTCTAAAACAGGCCGCATAGCGGCCTGTTTTGTATTGGCTGCATGTAGGCATTTAATAACGGAGCTATACATGATTTAGTGCGAGCCTTGTATTTTATAAAAATAACTTCTCGAAAACATTGCATATTTCTAATCTATTGATATTATTGAAGTATTCATGTTTTTTATTGCGATAGATTCGTCTATCCTAATGTCCGGCAGTGCAATAAAACAGCCTAATAGTATAAAAACACAGTGAGCTAGACCGTAATGACAAAATCGGAACTGATTGAGCGTATAGCAGAGCAGCAAGAGCAGCTATCAGTGAAGGACGTTGAGTTATCAGTGAAAATGATATTAGAGTATATGTCACAGGTGCTATCAACAGGTGAGCGTATAGAAATTCGCGGTTTTGGCAGTTTTTCCCTTCATTATAGAGAACCACGTATGGGGCGTAATCCTAAGACGGGCGAGTCTGTCCAGTTAGATGGTAAATATGTGCCCCATTTCAAACCTGGAAAAGAACTGAGAGATCGCGTAAACGACAGTTTGAATACCCATCCTTAGTTTTTCTTTTCTATTAACCCGGCAGTTAAATAGGTTGTCCTAACCTTATTTAACTGTCACCCCTTAAAACCGGTGAAATTGTGCGAAACGCCTTGTTTTAAGGCGCGCGCGGTCTATTGACCAGCGACACACATCCTTGTGCTGCTATTAATCCAGTTTCACTACTTATCGTGTTCTCACGCGTAAAATGGAAGGGCTTATAAGCCTTTTTGCCTGGACAATTTGCTTTGCATTAGTTCTATAATAGCGTTCAGTAACTTGATGGAGATTCCAAATGAGCAAATGGCTTAAGCGAGTTAGCCTTATTATCCTTTTTGTTGTTGCTTTTGTGTTAGGTGTTACTTTTACATCTGAAAATAACCAGCCAGCCACTCTTTTCTTTTTTGGCTACCCTTTGCCAGAGTTACAATTAGGATTGTGGGTTTTGCTTAGTCTTTTTTTAGGTGGGTTTATTGGGTTGTTCCTCAGTTTTTTACCATGGCTTTGGGGAAAGAAATCAATCAGTGTTAAAGAAAGAAAAATTCAGCAACTTGAAAAAGAACTTATCCATTTGCGTAATAGCGCCTTGAAGAGCTAATAAAAATGTTTGGTTTGGCCTTTGATTGGCAACTGTATATAGCATTCCTGGTTGCTCTTGCTTTTGGTTTCTGGCAAGGCAAGCGTTATCAATCACGTAAGAATAAAAATACAGGCCACTCACTCAGTCGAGAGTATTTTCAAGGACTTAATTTTTTACTTAATGAAGAACCTGATGCGGCTATAGATTCTTTTATCAAGGCGCTTGATGTCAACAGTGAAACTCTAGAGACTCACCTGGCTCTAGCAAAATTACTGCGCAAACGTGGTGAGGTTGATCGAGCAATTCGCATACACCAAAATTTACTTGCAAGACCCGGTTTAAGTAAAGAGCAGTCCCAGCAGGCACAATATGAGCTCGCTGTTGATTTTACCAAAGCAGGGTTGCTGGATAGGGCGGAAGGTTTATTGGTTACCCTGGTGAAAGAGGAGGGGCCAAAGCAGCGGCAAGGTATGGTGCTGTTATTAGAAGTCTATCGAGATGAAAAAGAATGGGAAGAGGGGTTGGGGGTTTTACAGTTGTTAGCAGGCTCTCGTTTTAGCAAAAGCTACGAACAGTGGGCGCCAATACGTGCCCACTTTTGTTGTGAACTTGCCGAGAAGGCAATTATTGATGCGCATTATGATGCCGCTCGTCGTTGGTTAAAGCAGGCTCTAAGTTACGATAAGCAAAGTGCGCGGGCGAGTTTATTGCTAGGGCGACTTGATATTGCCGGGGGAAATCTTGAGAAAGGTTTATTGCAGCTACAAAAAATCGTTGAGCAGAGTTCTGACTATGTTTCTGAAACCTTACCGTATATGGCCGATGGTTTTAGGAGACTAAATAAATTCGAGCACTACCGTATGTTTTTATCAGAGGCTTACCGCCAATCTAAAAACCCCATTATTGTCGCTGCGTTGACCGATACCATAGCTGAACAGGATGGTAACACCGCAGCTGCGGAATTTATTGCACAAGAAGTCCGAGATAACCCCTCAGGTGTTGGCCTACATAAACTTCTTGAATATTATCTTGCATTTGCTGACGACAAAACTAGAGAGCATCTCACAGCTTTGCAGACAGTGATGCAACGAGTCATTGCACGCTCCCCGCAATACCAGTGTCAGCAATGTGGTTTTAAAGGACAAAAGTTACATTGGCTCTGCCCAAGTTGTAAACAGTGGGGAATGGTTAAGCCTATACAGTATGTCGGAGAAGGTTAAAGCCACAACAAGCGATACTTTACCATCTGTAGGTTCGCCCTTGTGCGATATCTCGCACACACTTTTCAGAGATAACCACTATATTCCTACAATGGGTTTAGACATAATACTTACCACAAGGATGTCACACAGGAAGTGGCCATCGCAAGATGGTTAGGCCAAGAAAGGCCAAGGGAAGCGACTAATT
>JBNKUQ010000016.1:29492-42608 GCA_050298695.1 Cellvibrionaceae bacterium | reverse complement strand
TTTTTCTCTGCAAACGTAAGCGTGGCCCCGTGCTGTACCATCCTGTTGAGGGTGGTGCGCCATCTCGCTCTGTTTTTTCTTGACTGACTATTTGATCCAATTCAGACATCACCTTTGTCAACATAGGTGATATTTCATTAAGTTGCGTGTTGTAATCACCATGCTGTCGATCGTCACGAACTGCTTTACTAATTCGGTTAAATTTAAATTTTTCGCTACGATGAAATAACTCTCCTTTAGCCTTATGGTAATAAACTTTTAAAATATCCTTATCACTTTCAGAGCGAAGGGTATAGCGTTCTATTTCATCAGCTTCTTTTATACCTAATGATTTTAACGCATCATAATTCATAGTGTTTCCTTATTTGTATTTAATGTTGATGTTGAGTGAATAGTAGTTAAATCAAATACTATTATTTTAGTATACAATGCTTAGCATAATCCTTTGCTTCGTTTATCGACCAATCTCCTTTAGGTTTTTCTAATAAATTTTTACACCATTCATCACTTCCTACTTTGGGTGTACAAGCAATAACAAACAGTGTAATTATTAAAAATATAATATTTTTTTTCATTTCTTATGAACTCATTTTTTTTATTTTTCTCAACAAGCCACGTTTTTTCAAATAAACTAATAACAATGATATCGCTGCAGGAGTAACACCAGGGATACGCGCGGCTCGTCCTAAATTATCCGGTTTAAGTTGTATTAGTTTTTGTTTAATCTCATTAGATAAACCTTCCACCGTGGCATAATCAAAGTTTTCTGGAAGGGGAGTCTGTTCATGTTGACGCAAGCGTTCTATATCTTCTTTTTGTCTTTCAATATAACCTGCATACTTCGCACTAATTTCTATTTGTTCCATCACTTGTGTGGCAATGCCATTATCATTTAGATCTTGAATATCGGTAACTGACAACTCTGGACGCTTTAATAATTCATATAAGTTATATTCGCGAGTGAGTGGTACTTTTAATTTTGGTTCCAATTTTTTAGCGTCATGACTACCCGCTTGCACCCATGTTGTTTTCAAGCGCTGCTCTTCGCGCGCAATAGCCTCACGTTTTTCATTAAATGCTTGCCAACGATGCTCATCGATTAAACCTAAATCGTAGGCTATTTCTGTTAAACGTAAATCCGCATTATCTTCGCGAAGCAATAAGCGATATTCTGCTCGACTGGTAAACATTCGATAAGGTTCTTGCGTACCCATGGTAATTAAGTCATCCACTAGAACACCAATATAAGCTTGATCTCTCCTTGGTGACCAAGCTTCTTTTTCTTGTGCGCGACGTGCAGCATTTAAACCCGCTAACAATCCCTGGGCACCTGCTTCTTCATAACCCGTAGTACCATTGATTTGCCCCGCAAAAAATAATCCATTAATACAACGCGTTTCCAGACTTGCCTGTAAATCTTGGGGATTAAAAAAGTCATATTCAATCGCATAACCAGGACGCATGATATGTGCGTTTTCAAAACCTTTGATTGAACGAACTAAATCTAACTGTACATCGAAAGGCAGACTGGTAGAAATACCGTTGGGATATAGTTCATGAGTATTTAATCCTTCAGGTTCAATAAAAATTTGATGGGAATCTTTATCTGCAAAACGGTGAACTTTATCTTCGATAGAAGGGCAATATCGTGGACCAATACCTTCTATTACTCCCGTGTACATGGGAGAGCGATCTAAGCCTGATGCAATAATTTCATGGGTACGAGCATTGGTGTGTGTTATCCAACAACAGGTTTGTTGTGGATGGTCATTAACACTTCCCATATAAGACATCATTGGTAAGGGGGTATCACCCCACTGTTCCTGTAACTCACTAAAATCTACTGACTTCGCATCAATACGAGGGGGAGTACCAGTTTTTAAGCGATCCACTCGCAATGGTAATTCACGCAAGCGATCTGCCAACGCAATGGAGGGAGGATCTCCGGCACGCCCGCCTGAATGATTTTCTAAACCGATATGTATTTTTCCACCCAAAAACGTACCTGCGGTTAACACGACTGAAGGTGCATAAAACTTCAGTCCCATCTGGGTAATAACACCTTTTACTGTATCTCCCTCAACGATAAGATCATCGACCGCCTGTTGGAATATCTGTAAATTTTCTTGGTTTTCTAATATTTCTCTGATGGCTGCTTTGTAGAGAACACGATCGGCTTGAGCGCGTGTAGCTCTTACCGCAGGACCTTTACGTGAATTCAGAATGCGAAATTGAATCCCTCCTTTATCAGTCGCAAGCGCCATGGCCCCACCCATGGCGTCGATTTCTTTGACGAGATGGCTTTTACCAATACCGCCAATGGCTGGATTGCAGGACATTTGCCCCAGAGTTTCTACATTATGGCTCAATAATAGTGTTGAGCACCCCATACGGGCCGCAGCAAGGCATGCCTCTGTACCGGCATGACCACCGCCAATTACAATTACATCGTAGTGATGTGGATAGTCCATAACCACCTCTGGATTAATTTAAAGAAAGGGGAGGCATTATAGGGATTGCTTTTGCATTGAGCAAAAGTTATTCAGCCAATGTTCGGGTTGACAGCTATATACTTGAGTATTATGTTAGCAATTCGCTCTTGAGCCCCAGTGCTCATGGTATTTCACCATTTTTATTGGTCAAACAAACTAAGCCCCTATCAGTCAAAGGAGACGACATGCGTATTCCAGCCCAACGATTATTATCCATTATCTTTCTATCAGCCACCTTTTTTGTACTTGCAGGCTGTGGGGCAGTTTCTGGCTCTGACGACCCTGAAATCGATGAGTTTGAAATTATCGATACTAGTGGTTCCGATTCAGCGACAGACCCAGAGTCAGAAATCAGTGTCGATCCCGACGAAAGTACAACGGGTACAGAAGAGGGTGAATTTACCCTTTATTGGGCGGTAGATACCGATGATGATTACCAATTAGAAATCCGAATCAATGACCGTGATAGTTTTAGTGGTAGCCGGTTGTTTTATTCCAATATTTGCGATCCCGATGACGATTGTCATGATGATCAAAGTTTGCAATGTGACTTTCAAAATGACTTAGATATTGTTTGTGAAGACTTTGACGATAATGAAACCACTTTTAATCTAGAAACAATTGTTGATGAAAGTGACTTACCTGAAACCATCACTTTCATATTACAAGTTTGCGATCCCTTTGGATTTGACTGTGAAGATAAATCTCTTAATGTGGAATTCAGAGATTAAAAATGTGTTTAATTTATTGGTGAATAATTTGAAAGGGGCATTGGCCCCTTTTTTATTATTAGTTTATTAATAATTAAAAGTATTTTTTATTTATATACCTATAGTTAATTATTGATGTAATTATTAGTAAGCATCTAAACTGTTTATAACTCTATATTATTTAATAAAAACAATAGGTTACAAACTTAATATCCCTATAGATAATTCATGTAAATAGCGTATAAACATACGGGTATAAACTGTTCTCACTTGTTTATAATTTTTGGTTATTTTAATTAGTGCTTTTTTATCCCTTTTTACTTAAGTCCTTATCCAAGGTTTAATCAGCTTTTTTCCACAAGCAATAATTTAGCCAAATAAAATCGCTGCTAAATCAAGTTGTTACGGGATAAATCTGTGAATAAGTGTGAATAAGTTGTTGTAACTAGCTGTAAAAATAGTGTTTATAGGAGTTACGCTGTGGATAAGTTGCTATTTTTCTGTGGATTTTTGTATTTAATTGAAGAGTCTACTGCTACAGCACTAGGTTTATTTACCAATACAGAAACTAGAGAATATTTTTCCTAGAAGTTCGTCGGCAGATACAGCCCCTGTAATCTCTCCCAGAGCTTGCTGGGCTAAACGGAGATCTTCGGCAACGAGTTCCCCCGCTCCTTCCCGCAACTGATTTTCAGCAAGTGTTAGCGCCTGTTTTGCTTGGTGTAGTGAGTCTAAGTGACGTCTGCGGGCAGTAAATCCCCCTTCATTGGCTTGTTGATACCCCATCACTGAATGCAGGTGAGATGTTAGTTGTTCTAATCCAGTCCCGTATTTAGCGGATATAAACAGGCTGTTAATGTTTTCAAATGAAGGTAGGGTTGAGGTATCAATGGATAAATCACATTTATTATAAATGAGAGTTATTCGTGAATAATCGAGACTTTTTATAGTATTTTGTCGACCAAATGTAGGAATTAATTCCTCGATAGAATCTATGTGTGACATTTCTGTAGCGTCCACAAGAAGGAGAATTTGATCGGCTTTATCCATCTCTTGCCATGCTCGTTCCATTCCTATCTGCTCAACCTGATCACCACCTTCTCTTAGCCCTGCAGTATCAATAATATGTAGAGGCATACCCCCTAAGTGAATGTGCTCTCTTAAGACATCCCGAGTGGTTCCAGGGATATCCGTAACGATGGCGGAGTCTCTGCCCGCAAGCGCATTCAGTAGGCTTGATTTACCTGCGTTGGGTTTGCCGATAATGACCACGCTCATTCCCTCTCGAACAAGCACCCCCTGTTGTGCTTGATGGAGTAGCTGGTTAAGAGCGGTGTTTAATGACCGAATACTGTGAGTAATATGTTGGTCATTTAAAAAATCAATCTCTTCTTCCGGGAAGTCAATGGCCGCTTCTACATAAATACGAAGTTCTGTAATACTATCAACCAACTCGTTAATTTTTAGGGAAAAAGAACCTTGTAAAGAATGTACGGCATTACGTGCGGCTTGTTCACTAGACGCGTTAATAAGGTCTGCTATAGCTTCTGCTTGCGCTAGATCGATCTTATCATTCAAAAAAGCTCTTTCAGAAAATTCCCCTGGTTTTGCTAATCTGACTTTATCTATCGAGGTAACGGCATTTAGCAATTGGTCCATCACTACAGGACCGCCATGGCCTTGTAGTTCTAGTACATCTTCACCGGTAAAAGAGTGGGGGGCATTAAAAAAGAGAGCGAGCCCTTGGTCGATGATTTGATTATTTTGAGGATGAACAAAATCACCGTAATGAGCATAGCGTGGTTTAAGGTCTCGACCAGTGAGTGATTGACTAACCGTTTTAGCCAAAGGTCCTGATACTCGAACGATACCTACACCGCCACGGCCAGGAGCAGTGGCTATGGCGGCTATGGTATCAAGAGAGTTTGTCATTTCCGGTTTTATTAAGGCAGATAATCCTAGTCGGCTTTTTCAATATTGCGGGTAATAATGTACTGCTGAATGATTGATAAGGTATTGTTGGTGACCCAGTAAATGACCAAACCAGCAGGGAACCATAAAAACATAAAGGTAAAGGCAACAGGCATCCACATCATGATTTTTGCCTGCATAGGGTCTGGTGGTGTTGGATTGAGTCTTTGCTGTATAAACATGGTAGCGCCCATCAGCAAGGGGAAAATAAAATAGGGGTCCATAACCGATAGATCATTAATCCAGAGAGCAAAGGGGGTATGGCGCAACTCAACACTTTCCATTAATACCCAATATAAAGAAATAAATACCGGCATTTGGATGAGGATGGGCAAACAGCCTCCCATAGGGTTAACTTTTTCCTTTTTATAGAGCTTCATCATTTCTTGAGACATTTTTTGCCGGTCATCACCATAACGCTCTTTGATGTCTTTCATTTTTGGAGCAACTTTCCTCATTCTCGCCATGGATCTATAGCTCATGGCGGATGGATAGAAAAAGATTGTCTTGATAATAATTGTCAAGACAATAATTGACCAACCCCAGTTACCAATATATGTATGCAAAAAGTCCAATAAGTGGAATAAGGGTTTAGCAATCCACCATAACCAACCAAAATCAATCGTGAGGTCGAGGTTTTCAGCTATTGCTTCGAGATGGTCTATATCTTTTGGGCCAACATAAAATCGAGAGTTGATTTCAGCTTGTTGGCCTGGTTGGACGATAGTTTGGGGTCCATAATAACCGAGCAAGTATATATTTTTACTCTTTAGCTTTTTCAAAAAGAAACTATTACTTTCATCTTCGTTAGCTATCCATGCACTAGTGAAGTAATGTTGCACCATGGCAACCCAGCCACCTTGAATGGTGAATTTTTCATTTTCTTTATCTAAATCTTTAAATTTAAGCTTTTTATACTTTTCTTCTTCTTTTGTTGTTGCTGCTCCATAGTAGGGATTAACACCAAAGCCAGAATCGGCTGCAGCGGGTGGCTTATGATCATCACGTCTTATTTGTGCGTAAAAATTTGCTTTCCATACATCACTGCTTTGGTTATCAATAATGTACTTAACGTAGATAAGGTAATCGTTATTGGTGAACACAAAGCGCTTAGTGATATTGACTCCATTCTGAACTAAAGATAGATCAACTTGTAAATTATCTTCATTATCGAGTACATAATTGGTTTTTGTACTTGTGAATAAAGGACGACTGTCAGCATTATCGGTAGCATTTGGTCCAATTAAGCCACTTTGAGAAATGTAAGTCGTACTACTGGTTTGATCAAGAATAGTGAAACCTTCTTCACCATTTAGGTTAACTTTGTGTTGCGGTAAAACAGCTTGAACAATATCGCCACCGCGGAGGTCGATGAGCACATTCAATGTTTTTGTCGAAACCTTAATGTAGTATTTGGAATCGGTAGAGTTTGTTGTAGTCAAGTTTACATTAGGGATATCGCCACTATTCAATTGAGGCAATTCAGACTCTTGAGTATTTGAAGAAGGGATTTCATTCCCATCTTCTTGAGAAGCATTTTCAGGAACAGCAACAACAGAGCTTGGTTGTTGTTGCTCTACTTGACTGTTAGCTTTAGCTATCGCTTCTCGATTATCTTTAAACTCATTCCACTTAAAAAGAAGAACTAATGAGAGAACAAGAATGCCGCCAATATAGGCTGGTTTTTGCCAATCCATCTTTATTACTGCCGTCTATAGGTTGTTGTTAAAAAATTCTATGCAAATTATGGGTGAAAGTGTTTTGATAGTTTTTAGTCACACCGTTTATGGGGAAGATCATCGTACCCTCCCTTACACCAAGGATTACACCTAACTAGTCGCTTTATGCTTAACCAAGATCCCTTGAAAAAACCATAGTGCTGATATGCTTCAGCCGCATAAGAAGAGCAAGTTGGTGTAAACCGACAATGGTTGCCTAAATAAGGGCTGACTAATAATTGATAACAGCGGATACAAGCAATAATTAGTAAGCTAGGCCACTGAGCTATGCTTCTGCTTTTTTGCGAACTCTCTGCCACAATGACTCCATTAATTTATGAATTTCGTGACTATCCAGCTTATCCAGCCCTTTTCGGGCCAGCACTATAGCATTTATTGCTGGGAGTTGGTGCTGCTGTTGGCGAAAACTTTCTCTGATAATACGTTTTATACGATTGCGTTGAACGGCAAGGCGAATATGCTTTTTGGCAATGATTAGGCCTAATCGAGGAGAAGTTCCCAAATTGGGTCTGGCTAGGATAAGGCAGTGTTGATGAGAGGCCCGAATAGAGGCATCAGAAAAAACCCACTCGAAGTCTTTAGCGTTGAGTAAGCGATGTTGTTTTGAAAAGGACAAAGACAGAATTGGTTTCATTATTAATCAACCGAAGACTTTGCCCTGAAGGGGCTAACCCACGTTTCTAGATATATTAACAATCAAGAAGATAGTTAAACGACTAAGTATAAGAACGTGGGTTTAATATTATGCAGCGAGAACTTTACGTCCTTTTGCACGGCGGCGAGCTAGTATTTTGCGGCCATTTTTAGTTGCCATTCTGGCACGAAAGCCATGAGTACGTTTACGCTTAAGGACACTTGGCTGAAAAGTTCTTTTCATGACGAATTCTCGAAATAACTCTACTAGTAAATAAAAAGTAATAAAGCACATTAATCAGTTTATAAAGTAATTTACCAACAAACATCGTGCGCTACGCTTAAAACGGAGGCGGGATTTTATAGAATTGCGCTGCTAAAAGCAATGCTATGATTGATTTTTGACAAACTAGGCCTAGTAACCAATCAATTTTTTTATCAGAAATATAGTATTTGAGTAATGAAAGCCTTTAAATCCACACTATTCACGCTGAAAACAGAGCTTTTAACGATGTTATTAACATATTTATCCACAGTTAATTTTATATTATCAACAGCTAATAGTTGATGTGTTTTTGCAATAAGTAAAATAATGTTATTAACCTAATGATTTTATTAAACTTTTTTATTATTTTTTCTATGGTACAAATAAAAAGGTTTTTTTGTGGATAACCTATAGTAAATTTAATTCTATAAGAGTAGAATCTCTCGCCTCTTACATATTACACATGTATCACTGCTTACAATAAGCCAGTAATAAAAAGTAAAAATAGTCAAAAACAAATATTAATGAAGCAACGAGCTCACTTTTACGAGTTGGTTTTGGTGACGATTCGTGTTTATTTACATCCAAAAAATTTTATATGCGTTGTTTTGTGTATACACATACTCGTTTTTTAACTTAATTACATACAGATGATTTGATTTATGGGAGAAGTATCTTTGACCGCAGCAATATGGGAAAAATGTACTGATTCGCTTCAGCAAGAACTCTCTGCTCAGCAATTCAATACATGGATAAGACCATTAAAGCCTGTCGCTGATGATACAAATAATGAATTTTGCTTATTGGCCCCCAATCGTTTTGTATTGGACTGGGTTAATGATAAGTTTATTCATCGAATAAAAGAGCTCGTTTTACATTTTTTTTCTGATGCGGCATTAACACCTCCTTCCATGGTTCTTTTAAAAGTTGCCAACCGCCCTTTATCTGCGTTTCAACAGCAGGCGGAGCAATTTAGTACGACAGCCAGCAAGGTGACAAATAGGAAGACAACAGAACAACTTAGCAATATAGATTCTTCTGTTCCAGTGGTTCCTGCTGAATACAGCCACGCTAATCAAAGCATAGCATCTGCAAACTATACAGCCCCTAGATTAGCCAACCGACAACAAACACTTGCTGAGGCTGATGTCGAAGGTGGTTTAAATCACCGAACAAACTTAAATAAAGCGTTTACTTTCGATAGTTTTGTTGAAGGTAAATCTAATCAAATGGGATTGGCTGCAGCACAACAAGTGGTTGATAATCCTGGTGGTTCTTATAATCCTCTCTTTATTTATGGTGGAGTAGGTTTAGGTAAAACCCACTTAATGCATGCAGTTGGTAATGGGATGCTGGCGAGAAATCCCAATGCTAAGATTGTTTATTTGCACTCCGAGCGCTTTGTTGCGGATATGGTAAAAGCATTACAGCTGAATGCCATCAATGACTTTAAGCGCTATTATCGCTCAGTAGATGCGCTATTAATTGATGATATTCAGTTTTTTGCTGGTAAGGATCGTTCACAAGAAGAGTTCTTTCATACATTTAACGCTTTGCTTGAAAGCAACCAACAAATAATTTTAACTTGTGATCGTTATCCAAAAGTTATTTCTAATTTAGAAGAGCGTTTGAAATCTCGCTTTGGATGGGGATTGACTGTTGAGGTTGAGCCGCCAGAATTGGAAACGAGAGTGGCTATTTTGATGAAAAGAGCAGAAGAGGTAAGAATGGATTTACCTTATGATGCCGCTTTTTTTATTGCACAAAGAATACGATCAAATGTTCGTGAACTTGAAGGCGCTTTAAAAAGAGTGGTGGCTAACGCATCATTTACCAAAAGAGCGATAAGCGTTGAGTTGGTAAGAGAAGCGTTAAAGGATTTGCTCGCGTTACAAGATAAGCAGGTGAGCATCACCAACATACAGCGCGTGGTGGGTGAGTATTACAAAGTAAAAGTTGCGGAGTTTACTTCTAAACGCAGGAGTCGTTCGGTTGCTCGGCCCCGACAAATAGCGATGGCTTTAGCAAAAGATTTAACCAATCATAGTTTGCCCGAAATAGGAGAAGCGTTTGGTGGCCGTGATCATACGACGGTATTGCATGCATGTCGTAAAGTGAAAGAGCTTTGCAGTAGTGATGGTGAGCTAGAACAAGATTGGGTTAACTTACAGCGTCTATTAACCACCTGATAAAGACTTAATATCTATCTGATAATAATAAACCTGTTACAATTGCCGCTTTTGGTAGTTGGTTTACTATTTTGTTGGTAAGTATTTACTAACAATCATTTTTATTGACCAGTTACAAATACTAATTTAAAAGCTAGAGATATTCATAAATAGAGAAAAATAAATGAAATTCACAGTAAAACGTGATGATTTGTTAGCACCACTGCAATTGGTTGCTGGTGTAGTGGAGCGCAGACAAACCTTACCCGTGTTAGCAAATATATTGTTAGTTCTAAGTGATGAAAATCTTTCTTTGACGGGAACAGATCTAGAAGTTGAAATAGTTGGTCGCCTGTTAGTTGAGTCTGCTGATGAAACCGGAGAGATAACAGTTCCTGCTAGAAAACTACTTGATATATGCCGTTCTTTACCTGATGGTGCATTAATAGAGATGGTCATGGATGAGGACCAACGGCTTAAAGTAAAAAGTGGCCGTAGTCGTTTTACATTGTCCACTTTACCCGCAAATGACTTTCCTGCCACGGAAGTTGATGAGGGTGATATCCAATTTACCTGTCCCCAATCTATTATCAAGCGCTTAATTGATAGAACGGCTTTTGCCATGGCCCAACAGGATGTTCGTTATTATTTGAATGGAATGCTGTGGGAAGCAGAAAACAGTTCACTAAGATGTGTTGCGACAGATGGCCATCGATTGGCAATGTGTACACGAGAATTGGACATTCAGGTTCCCGCAAAGACACAAGCGATATTACCACGAAAAGGAGTTGTTGAGCTTTCAAGGTTGCTAAAAGAAGAGGATGCCAGTGTACAGCTAACACTCAGTAGTCATCATATGCGAGTAGAAACCAGTGACTATACTTTAACCTCTAAGTTAGTTGATGGTAAGTTTCCTGATTATGAACGAGTTCTACCTAAGGGTGGAGATAACATTGTTATTGGCCAGAGAGATGAGCTTAAACAAGCTTTCGGTCGGACAGCTATTTTATCTAATGAAAAATACCGTGGTGTTCGCTTAACTCTTAGCGAAGGTCTGTTAACCATTGTTGCAAATAACCCAGAGCAGGAAGAAGCTGAGGAACAGGTTGTTATAGATTATTCTGGAGATGAAATAGAGATTGGCTTTAATGTCAGTTACTTGCAGGACATTACTAATGTACTTAGTACGGAAAATATTAAGATAACCTTGTCTGATGCAAATAGTAGCGCCTTAATCGAAGAGCCAGAAAATAACGATTCGGTTTACGTTGTTATGCCAATGAGACTCTAAATAGAGTCTCATTGAAAATTATAGAATATGATAGTTTCCCTCTCTGCTGCTGTATGACAGCTTCTTCTATTAATGTCTTATATTAAACGCATACAAGTTTCCGGTCTGCGTAACCTTAAATCAGTATCATTGACGCTTTCGCCTTTTGTTAATGTTTTTTATGGAGAAAACGGCAGTGGCAAAACTAGCTTATTGGAAGCACTAACTTTATTAGGGCATGGCCGATCTTTTCGCAGTCATAAAACACGTTCACTAATATCTATTGATGAGGAAAATCTTACTGTCTTTGGTGAGCTTAGTCATGCTGGTTCAAGTGTTAAGGTAGGTTTTCAAAAGAGCGGAAACGGAAAAACATTAATACGTATTAATGGAGAAACCGCTAGGACATCCTCTCAATTGGCAAAACAATTGCCATTACAGATTATCAATGCGGACTCTTTTCAGTTAATAGAAGGCGCTCCATTGAGGAGAAGGCATTTTATTGATTGGTTGGTGTTTCACGTGAAACCAGAATTTATAAGTGTTTGGACGCGTTTGCAGAGGGTGATTAAACAGCGGAATAGTCTGCTCAGGCGTGATAAAATAGAGCGTTTGGACTTAGCCGTTTGGGATCAAGAGCTTCTGAGTTTAGCGAAGGATGTAGATGAGATGCGGGCAACAGTATTTCATCTTTTTTCGGAATCTCTGAGGGATGTTATCAAGGACTTCTCAACAGAAATTAATAGCGTAGAAATAAGCTATTTAAACGGTTGGCCGGAAAGTACTTTTGACTATAAGCAAGCGCTAGATGAAAACTTTCTCAGGGATGTTCGTGATGGCTATACACATGTTGGTCCACATAGAGCAGATCTCAAGTTTTCAATGAAGGGCAAGCCAGTTGCGGAAATGCTGAGTAGAGGTCAGGAAAAGTCATTGGTTAGCGCTTTGCACATTGCCCAGGCTAAGGTTTACAAAAGGCAAACCCAAAACCCTTGTGTTTTCTTAGTTGACGACTTGATGGCAGAGCTTGATGAAAGCAATGCTAAGTTTTTAACTAAAGCTTTTATTGAGCTAGGTTCACAAGTATTTGTTACAGGTATTGTTAAAGAACAATTAATCAGACTTTTTGGTACAGCAGCATTAAATGAAAAAAGCCTGTTTCACGTGAAACAGGGGCACATAACAGAATTTATACACTGATAGAGACCTTTGCACGGAAGATGATTTTGATTTCAGGCACTCCAAAATAGTTCCAGCATTTTGGATGTACCCTCTTTCCATGGGGGAGAAGGAAAAAGCGAACGACAAACCTGTAGGAACAGGTTTAGACATCTTTGGATGGCCTTAGGCTGAACACCACGGAAGGTGTAAGTCCAAAGAGGGCGTTTATAGTTTATAAATGACCGAAGGAGTCGTTTTCTACGTGCCCTTAGGGTATATAACGCCGCATGGGAGTAAAATGGTTTTCGTGCAAAGGTCTCTGTTAATTTACACTATTGACTTGGAAAGCAACTATGTCAGATGAAGATAACGACAAAAAAAGTTATGACTCCTCCAGTATTAAAGTCCTTAAAGGCTTAGATGCCGTAAGAAAACGACCAGGGATGTATATTGGTGATACTGATGATGGAACAGGCTTACACCATATGGTGTTCGAGGTGGTTGATAACTCTATCGATGAGGCCTTAGCAGGCTATTGCTCGGAAATTAAAGTTGTTATTCATCCCGATGAATCTGTATCAGTCAGTGATAATGGGCGTGGAATACCAACAGAAATCCATGAAGAAGGGGTTTCGGCCGCAGAGGTTATTATGACGGTCTTACATGCTGGAGGTAAGTTTGATGATAACTCTTACAAAGTTTCTGGC
>JBNKUQ010000016.1:0-29482 GCA_050298695.1 Cellvibrionaceae bacterium | reverse complement strand
CGGCCTACATGGAGTTGGTGTATCGGTGGTTAATGCTTTATCGACAGAGTTAAAGTTAACAATTCGTCGCGGCGGCAAAGTCCATGAGCAAACTTATCACCATGGTGTGCCTCAGGGCCCTTTAATGGTCATCGGTGACACTGAAGCAACCGGCACGAGTGTACAATTTAGACCTTCTCCAGAAACTTTCACTAATATTAACTTTCATTTTGAACTCTTAGCAAAACGTTTAAGAGAGCTTTCTTTCCTCAACTCCGGTGTGAAAATAGTACTTAAAGATGAGCGCACGGGGAAAGAAGAAGTATACGAATATGAAGGCGGCCTAAAAGCATTTGTTGAGTATCTGAATACTAATAAAACAACACTCAACAAAATTATGCATTTCAACACAGAAAGTGAGGGTGACGATGGCATTGGTGTTGAAATAGCGTTGCAGTGGAATGACAGCTATCAAGAAAATATTCTTTGCTATACCAATAACATCCCTCAACGAGATGGGGGCACTCACTTAGCCGGCTTTAGAGGTGCACTGACCCGTGGGTTAAACAACTATATAGAAAAAGAGGGAATACTTAAAAAAGATAAAGTCAGTACGACGGGTGATGATGCTCGTGAAGGGCTAACGGCCATTATTTCTGTAAAAGTACCTGATCCTAAATTTTCGTCACAGACAAAAGATAAACTGGTTTCTTCAGAGGTAAAAACAGCGGTTGAACAGCAAATGGGGCAGGCGTTTGCCGACTATTTGTTAGAAAACCCACAAGAAGCTAAGTCGATAGTGACAAAAATGATTGAGGCAGCAAAAGCTCGGGAAGCCGCAAGAAAGGCTCGAGAAATGACCCGACGTAAAGGGGCTCTGGATATAGCAGGTCTGCCAGGGAAACTGGCGGATTGCCAAGAAAAAGATCCTGCTCTGTCAGAAGTTTATCTCGTGGAGGGTGATTCTGCGGGTGGTTCAGCAAAACAAGGTCGCGATCGTAAAACCCAAGCGATTTTACCCTTAAAAGGAAAGATCCTTAATGTAGAAAAAGCACGTTTTGACAAAATGCTATCCAGTGCGGAAGTAGGAACTCTAATTACCGCTTTGGGCTGTGGAATAGGAAAAGAAGAATTTAATCCAGATAAACTGCGTTATCACCGAATCATTATTATGACGGATGCGGATGTGGATGGCTCTCATATTCGTACACTCTTGCTAACGTTTTTCTTCCGCCAAACACGAGAGCTTATTGAACGAGGCCATATTTACATTGCACAGCCACCATTGTACAAAATTAGCAAAGGTAAGCAGGAGCAATACTTAAAAGATGATGGTGCTCTCACAGAATTCCTTACAAATGCTGCTCTAGATGGTGCGCAAGTGTTTACTAACTCGGATGCTCCCGCAATTTCTGGCTCAGCTTTGGAAAGCTTAGTTAAGGAATATCGCCAGGTCATGTCAACGATAGATCGCCTATCTCGCTTGTACCCAGCAGAAGTATTGGAACAAATGATTTACTCTCCGGCATTAACTATTGATGATCTGAAAGATCAAGTAAAAGTGTTGGCATGGTGTGAACAGCTGAACAAGGTTTTCGAAGCTGCCCAGTTAAGTGGTTCCAACCGCTATATGGTTACGGTTAAGGAAGAAGAGGAGCGCCATTTGTTTTTACCACAAGTAGAGATATTGGCTCATGGCTTAAGTCATGAATATCCCTTTAGCCATGATTTCTTTGCATCAGGTGAATATCAATCGATTATCGGATTGGGGGAAAAACTCAATGGCCTAATTGAAGAGGGGGCCAAAGTAAAGCGAGGCGAAAAAGAGCAAGATATCTCTTCATTTAAAGAGTCTTTAGAGTGGTTTATGGCGGAGTCTCGCAAGGGCTACAATATCCAGCGTTACAAGGGTCTTGGTGAGATGAACCCTGATCAACTATGGGAAACAACCATGAATCCAGAAACTCGACGCATGCTTCAGGTTACTATTGAAGACGCGATTGCAGCTGACCAAATTTTCACCACATTAATGGGAGATCAAGTTGAGCCTCGTCGAAACTTCATCGAAACCAATGCGCTATCGGTTGAAAACTTAGACGTTTAGAAAAGGTTGTTCAGAGGATGGTTAGCTAGTTGTGGGATCCCGTAGTTCGTGGATTGGGATCCCACAATCGTGAACTGTAATTTTGTTGAAACTTGTCCATTTCAGAGTTTATTGCTTTGGTTCTTTTGGATGAGATTCCGTGGTGAGTTTAATAATCCTGTACTAAGGTAAGAGGTATTACTTTGATCATGGAGTCAGCAATTGAAAGTAGGAAATCTTTCAATCAGCAATTTTCGTGGAATAAAAAATGCTGAGTTTAGATTCAATAGTCATAGCCTATTAGTTGGACCAAACCTTGAACGGGCCGTCTACTCTGCAATCTTCGGGATTAAACGGGACTTGGCCTGTCCCTTACAACGACAGAAACAGACCTTGGCCTTATCAGGTCAGACTTGTATAACAATTTTTCCACCAGCCTGGTAGTTTTCCATCATCTCGTGAGCAAGGGCGATTTGCTCGAAATTAAATACCTTAACGGGCTTGTTTCGGTAAACACCCGTTGATGATTTTTCGAAAATCGACTGCATCGGTATATTTGACAGGGGAAATTCAGGTGTGCCAAACAAGAAACTGGCAAAAAAGTTAAGGTTGACGCCGCAAGGCATGTCGCTCAGAGGGTTGAATGGAATGGGGTCGCCGCCGTCGAGAAATCCGGCATTACATACATAGCCTCCTTTTTTTACCATCTTCAGTGAATCCAGCAAAGTGGTGTTGCCCACGATATCCAGTACACAGTTAAGCCCTTGGGGATAATCTTTTCTTAATCTTTCGCTCAACGCACCGTTTTCAATCATTATCTTTGTGCAACCCAGCTTCTTCAGCAGCTCAGTGTTCTTGATATCCCGTGTGGTGGCTATCACTGTTGCGCCTTCATTGGCAGCAATGTTGATAGCGGCTTGCCCCAGTGCTGATGTTCCTCCGCGAACCAAGACTGTATGGTTATTTTTCAAGTGCATGTTTTCGTGGAGACAACTCCAGGCAGTGGCGTAAGACTCTGGAATGGCTGCCAGCTCTACCCACCCCAGATCACTTTCAATGGGGAAGACATTAGGGCTCGGCACAGTAACAAGTTCGGCGTAGCTTCCATTTCGGCTTCTTCCCATGCCTCCCATAATGGCGGCAACCCTTTGGCCAACCTGCAAGTTACCCGAAGGATCATTTTCAATCTCGCCTACACACTCAATACCACTGATGCTTGCTACATCGCCCCACAAGCCGCGCCGCATATAAATTTCTGCTCGATTAATGCCAAAAGCTTTGACTCGAATAAGTACTTCGTCGTGTGCGGGAATTGGGTCGGGAACCTCACCGATAACCAACTGCTCGGTCCCGCCAAAGCCTTTTCTTAAAATTGCTTTCATGTTTTGCTCCTAAGATCATTGAAGAGTAGAAGTATAAGAGCCAGTTAATGTAAAATAAAAGTACAATATTAATACAGTTTATGTAGGAAAACTGAACATAGTATGAGTATCACTCTACAACAATTACTTACCCTGGATGCAGTGGTCAAACGGGGTAGTTTCCAGGGAGGGGCAGACTTTTTAAATAAGACCCACCCCAGTGTAATCACCGCGCTTAGAAAGCTGGAGGACGAATTGGGGTTTTCTCTATTCGACCGCAGCGGCTATCGTACAGTCCTCACTGAGCAAGGTCGGCTGTTTTACGAGCGCTCCAGACGACTGCTCGGGGAGTTGGAGGAGCTTGAGGTACATGCTAATTCTCTTAAAAAGGGAGAGGCCGCCGAACTCAATATCATTATCGGTGATGTGACGCCACTAACGGATACATTGAAAATAATGCGAGCATTTGGCAAGCGTTATCCCAATGCTCGGTTGAATTTATTTTTTGAAAATCTATCCGGTCCAAATGAGCGCCTACTGGCCAATGAAGTCGATCTGATCATCCACTATGTCGATAAGGCGGATCCACGCTATGACTATAGAGAGTATTGCCAGGTACCCGTTGTACCAGTCGCCGCCGCAGGTTTTCTTGGATTTCCTGTCACCAAGACTCTCAGCTATGTCGATCTCAAAAATTATACCCAGTGTATTATTCGGGATACCGCTCGTAGCAATAACAATAAAAGCTATTTCATCGTGCCGGAAGCGCCCCACATTACCGTGGGAGACCAGTACACGAAAAAAGAAATCATTATGCAGGGTATGGCATGGGGACATATGCCGCTTTTTCTGATACAGGATGAGTTAAAAAGTGGTCAGCTTATCCCATTAAAAGGTGACTATATGAAGGGCGTAACTATCGATATTGTCATTGCTCGACAAAGCGGTCGAGAGCATGGCCCCTTAGCTGAATACCTTTGGCAGATGTTTTGACTGTTCAGGTTGAAAGCGCCGCGTTGCTGGTAGATGAGGTTTTGCCGGAAGAGCCCATACGCCAGTGGTGTTGAGTTTCCCATTTCAAGTACGCTTCCTGATTCATCAGATTCGCAACTCAATGAAATACGTGGCTTCGAAAAACCAGAAGGCTTTCATGGCAGACTTGAAGTGTGTGTATAAAGCGGCTACGCTGAATGGGCTGAAATTGCACTGGACGAACTGGAAACCAAATGGGGAGACAAGTATCCAATGGTAATCCAATCCTGGCGAACACTCTCAGCCTATTTTAAATATCCGGATTTTGTGCTGAATGGACCAAAGATTACGGGGTTTTACATGGTTTACAAAATCCCATAATCTTTGGACAGTAAGGCAGGTTCAGGAGTTTTGAGTTCATGAATTACGGGATCCCACACTAGTATTTCGCTGACTTTCCTCTGTGTGAGGATATCTTGCCGCTTCTATTCGATAATAAGCGAGTAGAAGGTCGGTCTCTAAACCTATTTTGGCACGGGCTTCTCGTAAGTTTAAGTTCATTAGTGAGGAAAAATCGATATCGTGAAGAGGTTGGCAGTCAGAAATATAACCCAATCTTATCGCATCTTTATAGACCTCCAAGTCTTCTTTACTGAATTGATAATGCTTAGGGTAAATATAGCGCGAAAGTAGACCATAGAGTGATTCCTGAATACTCCCCACTCTGTTCGATGAGCCCATCGTAAAACCAATAACAAAGGCCTCATCTTTAGGCAGTACTCCACGGCCTAACAAAATATGAATTAAGTCGTGAGTTTCTAAATTCGTTGGACCATCGAAAATGGTAATACCAGGTAAATCCAAATCAGGGTTTTCAACAAGTTGAACAATCCAAGGAATGGAATCCTGTTTTAAGGCAATCGTTTGCATATTTTGATAAGCATCCGATAATGTGATTTCATCGTCAGCAAGAGAGACATGCCATTGCTTTACTTTCTCAGGTAGTGCCATTGTTTTGAGCCGTATGAAAATGAATGGTTTTGCGTATAATGCAGTTCGACATCATAAGGGAATAAAATAAAATGAAAAGATCTAGATTGTTAGGTTTGTATCGACCAGGGTCTACATGGTCACAATGGGCGCTAGCACTATTACCTTTTATCGTATTAATTGCTGTTTATATCACAGCCTCTGAAATTCGCCTCGAAGCCAATCCCAAAGATAAACTTTTACCTAGTATCGAACAAATGGGGAAGGCAATTTATAGCTACGCTGTTTTAGAGGATAAAAGAACAGGAGACGTGCTGCTATGGGCCGATACTTACAGTAGTTTAAAGCGTTTATTGACCGGCGTAGCCCTTGCCGCCTTAACAGGGCTTTTACTGGGTTTAAACTTAGGTTTATTTCCAGTTTTATCCCAAACATTCCTTCCTTTTATCACGATGTTATCAATGGTCCCTCCGTTGGCAATACTCCCTATACTGTTTATTGCTTTTGGCGTGGGAGAATTAGGGAAAATATTACTCATATATATAGGCACTTTCCCTTTAATAACTCGAGATGTCTATATGGCGACAAAGCAATTTCCCATAGAAAAAATAATCAAAGCGCTGACTCTGGGCGCATCGAATATGGCTATTGTTTACAAGATAGTGATGCCTGTTGTGTTGCCTAGACTGATTGCATCGATCCGCTTAGTGTTAGGAGCCGCTTGGTTATTTTTAATTGCGTCAGAGGCAATCTCTTCAAATGATGGTTTAGGCTATCGCATCTTTTTAGTGAGGCGCTATCTGAGCATGGATATTATTATTCCCTACGTGATATGGATTACCTTTTTGGGTTTTGTTTTTGACTATTTATTGGTCAGTTTAAACCGCTATTGCTTTCCATGGAATAAAGAGTCGAGTCACTAATATGCAAGTACAAAAAAAACTTTATGTGCAGGATGTTTATAAATCCTATGGCAGTAATGTGGTATTGGATAATGTTGATCTTGCGGTTAGCCAGGGTGAGTTTTGTTCATTAGTGGGTCCCAGTGGTTGTGGCAAGTCGACGCTGCTTAGGTTGATACTTGGGCAAGAAACTGCTGATTCAGGGAGCATTTACGTTGATGGTATTCCCGTTAATAACCCGAATCCAAGAAGGGGCATTGTTTACCAAAAGTACCCTTTATTTGATAATTTAACGGTTTTTGAAAATGTGAAGCTAGGCAAAATATTCACAGAGGGTCAATGGTGGAACCCTTTTGCCAAGAATAAACACAAACAATACGATGAATTAGCAATGTACTATCTTGAGCGGGTTCGCTTAACGAGTGCGGCAAATAAGTATCCCAGTGAATTGTCAGGAGGAATGCAACAGCGAGTCGCTATTGCTCAAGCCTTAATAGTGAATCCTCCGATTTTATTGATGGATGAACCTTTTGGTGCCTTGGACCCTGATACGCGAGATGACCTACAATTATTTCTACTCGAGTTATGGGAAGAGGAGAAGCTGACTATCTTCTTTGTCACTCACGATTTAGTTGAGGCGTGCTTTCTAGGCTCAAGACTCTTGGTTTTATCACAATATTATAGTGATGATCGCGGTCCAGAGGAGAGTTTATTAAAAGGAGGGCGAATAGTTGCTGATTATAAACTACCAGAGGCAGCATCATCGACATTTGTAAAAGACAATGCAGATTTTCAAGAGTTTATTAGAAAGGTTCGTAAAGAAGGCTTTGACCCCATGACCTTACAGCACGAAAAAAACTTTAATCTTTCACATCCCGATTCATTTCAGACGGTGGGTTTAAAATAATCTCTACCGATCATATTAAGAGTTTTTCAGTTTTCGTTTCAGAGGAGAGAGCGGTGAAAAAAATAATAGCGGTGTTAGTAGCCTTAGTTTGTACATCTGTACATGCAGCGCCAACGTATTTAGAGTTTAAGCCCTTAGCCGAAAGAATAAAGGCTCCTGTTGGAAATGCCCCTAGCAAAAGTAAAGATTTGCCCATCATCACCTGGGGCGGTGATATGGCAACGATTCATGGTAACGGTGATCAGCGTAATACGAAAGCGGGCTCTATTTTTGCGCAGTATGGTTTAAATTATCGTTTGGTCCGTGAAGATGTATTTAGTAAACAAGTCGAAAACTATATCTCTGGTAAGACACCGTTTTTACGCGGGACCTTAGGGATGATTCAATCAGCCGCGACACTGACGGCAAAGAACCCCTCAATAAAGCCCGTTGTTTTTTATCAAATGACCTGGTCGGCCGGCGGCGATGCCTTAGTTGTTAAGCCGGGTATTAGTAAAGCCTCTGACTTAAAAGGAAAAACCATTGCTGTGCAAGCCGATGGTCCACATGTCGATTATATTTCGCGGGTATTAAAAGATGCGGGTTTAACGTTTAACGACGTTAAGGTGAAATGGCTCCCAGATTTAACGGGTTCTGAAAACTCTCCGGCGGCAGCACTATATGAATCAAATATTGATGCGGCTTTTGTCATTATTCCTGATGCATTGGCCCTAACATCTGGCGGAAACGTGGGAACGGGTTCAGAGGATTCCGTTAAAGGCGCAAAAATTTTAATGTCGACAAAAACCGCTAACCGAGTGATTGCAGATGTTTATGCGGTTAGGGCCGATTACTATAATAAAAATAAAAAAGAGATAGAATCGCTAACCAAAGCCTTGCTGGAAGCGGAGGAGTCCTTAAAAAATATTGTTAAAAATAGGACGACTGATAAAGCAAAATATAAGTCAATAATCTCCGCATCAGCAGAGCTATTATTAGATAGCCCTGAAGCGGTAGCCGATACAGAAGGGTTATATGCCGATGCAGAATTTGTTGGTTTAAAAGGTAATCTTAACTTTTTTGCGGATGATAAATACCCCCGTCGATTTGAACGCCTTAATCAAGAAATTTCGACAAGCTTTCAACAATTAGGTCTTTCAGCATCAAGTGATTTATTAACGAAAGCCTCGATTGACTATCGAAAACTTGATGCAAAAGTTGCAGAGCAAACCGAAAGTTCTCGCTTTAATGAAGATAAAGTCGCAGCGGTTGTTGCCAAAAAACAACAACAAAATTCTCTCGGCGATGATGCAATTTTTAGTTTTGAAGTATTTTTTAAGCCCAATCAAAAAGCATTCTCAGCAGATATCTATAAAAAAGATTTTGATCGCGTGACTGAATTAGCATCGGTTTATGGTGGCGCAATTATCACCATAGAAGGCCATTCCGATCCCATGGGCTACCTTCGCAAAAAGAAAGCAGGTGAGCCCTCTGTTGTGCTAAGTCGTATCAAACAATCTGCGAGAAACCTAAGCCTTTCGCGAGCCCAGTCTGTACGCGATGCCATTATTCAATCTGCTAAGGGAGAGGGTGTTATTTTAGATCCGGCACAGTTTGCAGTGGTTGGTCATGGCATTGCACAACCCAATACCGGAATTTGTGGTGCTGATCCTTGTGCGCCTAAAAATGAAAAAGAATGGCGATCAAATATGCGCGTTGAATTCCGTTTGATACAAGTAGAGGCTGAGACTGAAGTTTTTCAGGCACTGTAAGAAGAGAGTGAATCATGAATAGATTAACTAAGGTTTTATTGCCACTTGTTGCCGTTGCGATATTGGGCTGCGAAGAAAAAAGTGTGGTAACAAATGAAAGCATCACTTCAAAAACAGAAAGCACACCAAAAATAGAAAACACAATAAAAGAAAATATATCCTATGATATACCCGATAAGTATGCGGCGCGTGGTGTTGATAATTCCTGGCCAAGTTTAGATGATGGCACCACAGCAATTGATGCCGATGGGCTGACAAATAAAAACTACTATATTATTTTTGACGGCTCTGGGAGTATGCAAGGGTCAGATTGTGCTGGTGGACAAACAAAAATATCGGTTGCAAAAAAATCCATCCAGTCCTTTATTGAACAAATACCTGGTGATGCTAATATCGGTATTGCTGGTTTTGATTCCCGAGGGACAAAAGAACACTTAGCCTTATCGGGTAGTACAAAAGCCGCGGGTTTTAGAGCGGTTAATGCCTTTAATGCCAATGGGGGAACCCCGCTTAAAACAGCGATTACCTTAGGATACCGGTCGCTAAAACAACAAGCACAACGACAATTAGGTTATGGAGAATATCACTTAGTGGTGGTGACGGACGGCAAAGCTTCTAAAGGAGAAAACCCTACCAATATAGTGACAGAGATAGCCAACAATTCTCCAGTGCTAATACATACCATTGGTTTCTGTATCGGGTCTAACCACTCTTTAAATCAAACGGGAGTTGTTCTTTATAAATCTGCGGCGGATCAAAAATCATTAATGGATGGCTTAGAGGCGGTGCTTGCTGAGTCAGAAAATTTCGATATTTCTGAGTTTTCTCAATAAGGTCAAACATGAGTGTACATGTAAAGTTAGCGGTAACCATTGTTTTATTGAGCATACTAATTGCGCTTGGTTGGAAAGTGGTTGAACCTTATATTCTCAATAAAGATCAAATAAAAACGTCCGATTCTGGTCAAGTTAAAAAAGCCATTCGCATCGCAATGGATGGTTGGGTTGGCTATTACCCGCTTTGCTCAGTAGAAATGAAAAAACGCTTGCGACGTTCAGGCTATGGTCTTAAGTGTATTAATGATGATGCAGATTATAAACAGCGCTACAAAGGTCTTAGAGACAATCAATATGATTTTGCAGTCGGCACGGTCGATAGTTATATTTTAAATGGAGAGAGCGTTGATTTCCCTGGCCCTATTGTCAGTGTAATTGACGAGTCAAGTGGTGGTGACGCTATTGTTGCTTGGCAAGATAAGCTTCCTAATATAGAGTCTTTGAAACAATCAACGGATGCAGTTGGTGCGTTTACGCCTAGCTCACCATCGCATCATTTTGCTAAAGCGATATCGACACATTTTGATATTCCAGTATTGAAAAATAATGCTCTGCATCGCTTGTCTAATGGCTCGAGTGATGCACTTAAAAAGTTTTTAGCCAGAGAGAGTGACTATGCGATTCTTTGGGAGCCGGATGTGTCTAAGGCCTTGGATAAAAAGGGCGTTATTCGTTTATTAGGTACTGAAGATACTCAACAACTGATAGTTGATGTATTAATCGCCTCCAAAACATTAATTAAATCGGATCCCGATTTAGTCATCACTTTGTTACGTGATTACTTTAAAACACTGAAATTTTATCGAGATAATCCTGATAAATTGATATCCGATATAGCAGACGAATTTGATCTCTCCAAGAAAAAAGCAGAAGCCTTATTATCGGGAGTGGAATGGGCGTCATTATCTGAAAATGCTGATCGTTGGTATGGTGTTAATCGAAGTGGTTTTTCTGAAGATGCGCTTATCGAGACGATAGAATCAACGCTGGATGTTTTACTGGATAATGGGGATTTTAATCGTAATCCGATACCCAACGAAGATGCTTATCGTTTAATTAATAGTAGTTTTGTAAAAGAACTCGACTCTCTTTACGCCAATGTCGGCGGCTTTTCTACGCCTAACAATAATCAAGATACCGACACGGACCATAATTTTGAACGATTGTCTGATGAAGAGTGGCGGCGTTTGGAAGAAGTGGGTTCATTAAAAACGCGAAAAATAGCATTCACTAGTGGTACATCGACATTAACCAATGAAGGTAAATTACAAATTGATGCCTTGATCTCAGATTTAAAACACTACCCCAACTTCCGAGTTGAAGTCCGTGGACATACCAGTATAAGAGGGAATGCCGACGCTAATTTAGCCTTAAGTCAACAACGAGCAGAAGCCGTATTGCGCTACATTAACTTAACCCATTCTCCCAAACCAAACCGCTTTCGTGCCATTGGTTTTGGTGGCGAAAAACCTTTACCGCTGAGATCAGGAGAGAGTAAAGGCAGTCGTAGTTGGCTATATCGATTACCTCGAGTTGAGATTGCATTAGTACGAGAAGTGATATGAGTACCAATAAGTACTATTCTCGCGACTTAAGTCCCTCTAAGGTTAAAACAGAAGTAGCAAAGCAAGCCGTTCAAAAGCCTTTGATGGTTTATCCTTTGGCTCTGTCTGCTATAGGTCTTTTGTATGGTGTTTTTTTTGACTTTGGTTTAATTGCCGCCATGCCTCTTGTTGCTGGTGGGTTAATTTCTTCTGCATCTTATGTATGGGATGTGTTAATTAAGGGTGGAGAGAGCGCTAATCGTTATATCGAAAAATATCGCAAAGAATTAGAAGCACAACTTAGCCAAATGCTTTCAACATTGAAAAAAGATTTGGATGACGTGGGAAATAACGACGGTCTTAAACAGGTTACTTTATTTGAAAATAAGTACAAAGTATTTAAAGAGGTGCTCAATAAAAAATTAGAGGTGGGAGAGCTAACCTATAATCGTTATCTTACGATTGCAGAGCAGGTTTTTCTTGGTGGGTTAGACAATATAGAGAATGCTGCCCTGGCCCTAAAAAGTGTGAGCGCCATTGATCGTAAACTTATCAACAAACAATTAGATAAGTTATCGGATAGTCCTGATGATCAAAGGAAAAGACAAGAGCTTCAACAGCGCCTGACGCTATATAAAGAGCAAGTCGAGCGTGCTGAAAAGTTACTTTTAGATAATGAATCAGCATTGACACAATTAGATAAAGTGACATCAAAAATTGCTAATATCAACACCAAGCAACAACGAGCTGAAATAGATCTCGAACAAGCAATGAGTGAATTAAGACATTTAATATCGAGAACTGAAAGCTATTCAAATGAAAAAAAATAGGAGAGTAATATGGCAACGACCATAGAAGCTGAGTCTGCACTCAAGCCAAAAGTAGTAACATCGGAAGAAGCCCAACAAGGTTTGCAATTACCACAAACCAATGCACAGAAAAAAGAAGAGATCAGCTCTGCTATCCTCGAGCAAGCCGATAAGCTAGTTAAAGATTTATTAGCGATAGAATCTACAGATTTGCGAGAGCAGGATAGACAATCTTACGCGGTGACTAATTTAGGTATCGAAGTACAAAACCAAATTAGAACACAAAGTAAAATGTTGTCGGAACCTATGCATTCTCTTGTTAGCGATGCTCAAGATGGTGGTGCCATTGGTAGAGGCTTGCTTGACCTGCAAGAACAAGTTAACAAAATTAATCCATCGAAATTTGATTTTACGATGGGTGCCATTAGGCGCTTGCTAGCCATGTTGCCTGGTGTCGGAACACCTATCGCCCGTTGGTTTCAACGTTATCAAACGGTAAAAAATGTGATAGACGATATTGTTCGTCAGCTTAAGGACGGTAAAAGTCAGTTAGAGCGAGACAATAATACCTTACGTGACGATCAAATCAGAATGATCGAATTAACGCGTAAACTCACAGATTATTCGACTCTTGGCCAAGTCATGATTGAAAAGCTAAAAGTTGAAATTGATAAGTTAGCCAGTGATGATAATCGTCGTAAATTTTTAGAAGAAGAGGTGTTGTTTCCGCTTAATCAGCGCGTCATCGATATCCAACAGCAATTGGCAACGAACCAGATTGGTGCCATTTCCAGTGAAGTAATTATTCGCAATAACCGCGAATTAATAAAAGGCGTTGACCGCTCGCTTAATGTTACTATTGTGGCCTTAGAGGTGGCTTCTACACTTCAAGTCGCCTTAAAGCGCCAACAAAAAACACTCGATGCTGTACAGGCTGTTAATGAAACTACCACAGAAATTTTGCAACATGCCGCTAAAACGGTAAAAACACAAGGCGTTGAAATACAAAAACAATCGTCAACTGCCCAACTAGATATCCAGGCATTAAAAGCAAGCTTTAATGATGTCGTCTCGGCCATGGATCAAATTTCACAGTTTAGGCGTGATGCACTACCTGCGATGGCGAAATCAATACTAGAAATGGATAAAGTGACAACAGAAATGAATGATGCAATGGATCGAATGGAAAAAGGCAACCAAAAAACAGATGCGTTACTAATAGAAATTGTTTCTGATGAATAAAGAGAAAGTTCAGTACGAAATAATTTATTAAAAAATATTTTTCTATATTTCCACAAAGGGTAATCAACAAAAGAGGATTTTTTATGAGATTGTTATCATTTATAGCCGCATCGATATTATTGATGGGTTCCGTTACTGCGCAAGCCAAAGATGCTTTTACACTGTGTTGGTCTCACTACACGGGTTGGGAGCCGTGGGCTTATGCTGATGCTAATGGCATTGTCAAAAAGTGGGCGGATAAATATGGTATTAACATTGAGGTTAAATTAATTAACGACTACATCGAGTCCATTAATTTATTTACGACTACTGACGAGTGTGATGCCGTTACCGCAACCAATATGGATGCGCTCACTATACCAGCCGTGGGTGGCATTGATACAACAGCAGTTATTGTGGGCGACTACAGTAATGGTAATGATGGTATCGTGGCTAAAAACGCCACCAGTTTAAAAGAACTAAAAGGTCGTACGGTTCGCTTGGCTGAGTTCTCTGTATCTCACTACATGTTATCAAGAGCCTTGAGCACAGTAGGAATGAAAGAGAGAGATTTAACGATTCAAAACCAGTCTGATGCAGATATCGCCGCCGTATTTATTTCCGATGATAACGGTGCCGTCGTTACTTGGAATCCGCCATTACAAGTGGTACTGAATACACCTGAAGCAAACAAATTGTTTGATTCATCACAAATACCAGGAGAGATTATCGATATCACTTTTGCTAAAACTGACGGTGATGAGCGTTTTAAAAAAGCTATCACAGGTGCATGGTATGACACCATGGCGGTCATGAGCTCGAGAGGAAAAGAAGCTAAAGCAGCCGTTGAATTTATGGCGAAATATTCAGGAGCAACGTTTGCTGAGTTTGCTGCTCAGTTAAAAACAACGGCCATGTTCTATGAACCACAAACGGCGGTTGATTTTACTTCCAGCGATAAGCTTATAGAAACAATGGATTATGTACGCCAATTTAGCTTCGACAACGGTCTCTATGGCAATGGGGCGCCATCAGCTGACCTTGTTGGCATAGAATTTCCGTCAGGGAAAATATTGGGAGACAAGAGTAACGTGAAACTGCGTTTCTCCACAAAATACATGGAGGCAGCGGCTAAAGGCGCTTTATAAATATTTGGTTTGATCCCTTAACCCCTTGGGTATCAATTATCCAAGGGGTTTTTATTATCCATGACAAATAGTATCAAAAACGCATAAGCGCTTGATTTTAAAGTAATAAATAAATTATTTTGGTTGCCCATGTCGGAGCTTAGGCCAAAGTACCCCCCTTCAAAAACTAACAAATGCTAATAGGCCTTCATTTTTTGAAATATTGCTTATACTTATAGAGCTGAATAGCGATAAATTGACATAAAGAAAAACGTTTTATTTTTATTGTGCAATTCATTGCTATTCAACTTTGTGTAGAGAGACCTTTGTATAAGCCTCTCGTGTACCCATTCATCCTAATTAAGTATAAAAATCAATGAGTTCATCTGCTGCGTTGCAACAAATTGACATTATCAAAATCTACGAAAAAAAGCGTTGTCTCGTCGTTGATGATATTACCGAGGTTCGTGCCGCTTATAAGCGCATGCTGCGTTCATTTGGTGTTTTAGAAATTGATACAGCAGCGACGGGTGATCAAGCGATGCAGATGTGTCAGTCACGTCAGTATGGGATGATTATTTGTGATTATAATTTAGATGACTCTAAAGATGGTCAGCAGGTTCTAGAAGAGCTGCGACACATGGGTTTATTAAAGTATACAACGCTATTTATCATTATTACTGCAGAGTCTTCCCGAGAAATGGTTCTTGGTGCTATCGAAAACCAGCCAGATGACTACATAACGAAGCCTATATCCCAGAAAATGATGCGCTCCCGTTTGGATCGGGCATTGATAAAACATGAGGCTTTGTATCAGGTAAAAGCGGCAATGGATAGTAAGAGTTATAGCCGAGCGATTCGCTTGTGCGATGAAATGATTAAAGCCGGTAGTCGTTATCGCTGGGAGTGTGTTCGCTATAAAGCACAAATTTATTGGTTAATGGGAGATAGCGATTCAGCACGTGCAATTTATGAAGCGGTATTACAAGAAAAAGAATTTGTGTGGGCAAAGCTTGGGTTGGCTAAAGCCTTATTGCAAAGTGAACAATACGACAATATTGAGCCGATACTAAAAGGTATTTTGCGCGACGATCATCGCTATATCGAAGCGCACGATATTTTATCCGACTTTTATCAAAAAACTCGCCAATTTGAAAAAGCACAAGCAGCCGTTGAAACAGCAACGCACTTATCACCAAAGTCTATCTTGCGCCACCGCAAACTAGCACAATTAGCGGAAGCAAATCAAAATGATGAAGTGTGTCTTAAAGCTTACGAAGAAGCCGTTCGCTGGAACTATAATTCCTGCCACGCTGATGCGGAAGACTACCTGGGTCTAGCGCGTAAAACGGTGAGCTTAACGAGAGGGCGTAAAGATAGAGAAGCTATCGATAAAAGTAAAAAAGCATTAAGTTTGCTGGAGCGTATGCTAAAGCGTTTTCCTGAAATTAAAAATATAGTGAAATCGAATTTAATAGAAGCGCAGCTACACGCTAATCAAGGAAAAGTGAATTTAGCAAAATCTGCACTAGAAAAAGCAGAACAAAATTACGAGCAGCTAGAAATAAAAGAAGTGAACACTCGCCTTGATTATGCTAGTACACACCTAGTGTGTGGCGATAGGAAAAAAGCTTATAAAGAATTACATTTGCTAGCTAAGGACAATAAAGATAATAAACAAGTATTAAATCGCATTGATAAGATTAGCGAAGAACCGATCACCGTTGTTGGTAAACAATGTGCTTCTGATTTATCTCGTTCAGGTATATCTGCTTATCAAAATAAAGAATATGATAAATCGCTTGGCATCTTTAAAGAAGCATTAAAGATGTTTCCAAATCATGTCGGCGTTAATTTAAATTTGGTGCAGGTTGCCTTGGCAAAAATTGAAAGCAGTGACATTGATAAAGAGTTATTAAATGATTGCGAAAAAAGCTTAGCTCGAGTCGTCAGCATAGAACCAGAGCATAAACAATACAAGCGTTTTATTTTTTTATCAGACCAATATAATAAAGTTAAAGAAAACTTTTCTCAAAAAATCACATAGCATTTACTATTTATAGTTAACATTTTTTTCAAACAATATGCTTGCGTAAAATATCGATAGCTTCTTTTGTATTGGGGCGAACACCTCGCCAAATATAAAAAGATTCAGCTCCTTGACTAACAAGCATGCCTAAACCATCACTATAATGTTGACAACCATTAGCACTCGCCCATTGTAAAAAAGGTGTTAGCTCTTTGGCGTACATCATGTCATAGCAGAAAACATCAGGATGAATAACGGAGTTTGGAATAGGCGGTATATCACCAGAAAGGCTAGCAGATGTACCATTAATAATAATATCAACGTTTTCTGTTATGTCAGAGAAAGAACAAACTTTTATTGGACATAAATCCGTAAATGTATTTGCAAGCGCCTTCGCTTTTTCAAGCGTTCGATTGACGATAGTAATGGAAAGGGGTTGTTCGTTGATAATGGGTTCCAAAATACCTCGAACGGCTCCGCCGGCACCGATAATTAATACTTTTTTATCTTTTAGTGACCAACCCAAGTGAGTAGCTATATCACTGGTTATTCCTACGCCATCGGTATTATCGCCAACGATGCGATGATCTTCATCCAAAAATAGTGTATTTACTGCACCTGCTCGTTGAGCACGGCTTGTAAGCTTATCCGCATAATTAAACGCATCCTCTTTAAATGGTACGGTTACATTCAGCCCTTTGCCACCACTCGCAAAAAATTGTTGAGCGGCATGATTAAAATCACCAAGATCAACGCATTGTGCCGTATAGAGAATATTTTGTTGTGTTTGTTTGGCAAAAGTAGCGTGCAACAACGGTGACTTAGAGTGATTGATAGGGTTACCAAACACAGCATAGTTATCAATATTCTTTGTCATTAACGTTTAAATCCAATCTTGAGCAGGTAGGTAGAGACTCCCTAGCTCTGCTTCAGCTGAACCTTCAGGAGGGTGGTAATCATACTCCCAACGGACCAATGGCGGTAGCGACATCAAGATTGATTCCGTCCGACCACCTGTTTGCAGACCAAATAACGTTCCCCTATCAAAAACTAAATTAAATTCGACATAGCGACCGCGACGATAAAGTTGAAACTGTCTTTCTCTCTCACCATAATCAATATTTTTGCGGCGTTCAATAATGGGAATATAGGCATCGGTATAGCTATTGCCTATGGATTGTAAAAAAGCAAAACTTTTCGCAAAGCCTAATTCGTTAAAATCATCAAAAAATAACCCGCCAATCCCCCGTGCTTCGTCGCGGTGCTTTAAATAAAAATATTCGTCACACCATTTTTTAAAGCGAGGATAAAGGCTAGAATCAAAATCATCACAAGCCGCTTTTGCTGTTTGATGCCAGTGAATACAATCTTCTTTATTTCCATAATAGGGTGTTAGATCATACCCTCCTCCAAACCACCAAATGGGTTCTTCCCCGGCTTTTTCAGCAATAAAAAAGCGGACATTCATATGACTTGTGGGTACATAAGGATTCATTGGATGAATGACCAACGACACTCCCATCGCTTCAAACGTTCTACCACTTAATTCGGGCCGATGAGCCGTTGCAGAGGCGGGCATGTTTTCGCCAAAAACATGTGAAAAGTTAACCCCTCCTTTTTCTATGACAGCACCGTCTACAAGAACACGCGAACGACCGCCACCGCCTTCAGGGCGACTCCAGCGATCTTCTCTAAATGTTTTTCCACCATCGGCGATCGTCAGTTTTTCACAAATAGAATCTTGTAGTTTAAGGAGGTAGTTTTTAACCGCCAGTTTATCAGGCGTAGATATATTATTTGAGTTAGACATAGTTTGATGTTGACATAGTTGAATAAAGCAGTTGAAAAAATTACGATCGACATTCTTAATAAAGAATGACGCCTATAACAATCAATATATTAATCATTTTCTTCGAATATTCTTTTTTGGTGAGCTATTAGCAATAATGAGACGCTAAATTGTAAGCTAGTTTTGTTTCCCTTGTTTTGATTAAAAACAAGGAGTTAGGACCGAATAATTGCGTTTGACGATAGATCAATGATCTCGGATGGGCGACTACGCTTTCCCACGCAACCTGAGCTTATGTAGTTTAACAAAGGCGAGCCCCCAAAATAACGTCTAACCTGCCAAGCGGTTTTAGCCGCTTGGTTACCTTGTGGATTGGCTGATGTTGAGATGATTGCTCCTCCGTATTTGTCGCATAACGCTCTTACATAAGGATGAGCACTGACTCTGACAGCGACACCAGCGTGTTGACCACTAACCCAAAGTGGAACCTCAGGATTCGTGGGTACAATCCAAGTAACGGGACCTGGCCAACGAGACTCAAGTTGGTGTAATTGTTTTGTAGAAAGAGTGCCGAGAACAAAGTCTAACTGGCTCATACGACTGGCTAAGAGGATTAGTCCCTTATCAATGGACCGTTTCTTTAGCGATAAAATATTCTCAACAGCATTTTGGTTGAAAGGGTCACACCCTAAACCCCACACGGCTTCCGTTGGGTAGGCAATAACGCCACCATAATGCATAACCTTAGCAGCGTGTGCTACCGATGGAGTCTTAAACCAAAAGTTCTCTAACATTGAGTGTCGCTATGTGTAAATTTCGCTATCCAACTTCATGAATGGCTTCATAGCCCCAAGAAGAGTGTTTTATGACACCTTTTAATTCTAAGTTTAATAATGTTGCGGTAACTACGGAACTGGAAAACCCACTGCGTTCGATTAATTGATCTACTGCGACAGCATCGTAGCCAATGTATTTAAGTAATGCCTGCTCATTATTGCTTAACCCTGATTTATGGTTAGCTCTGTTAGCCACTTTTGGTGGCTTTACTTCTGCCAATTGAGCTTCTCTCTCTTGAATTTGTTCTTGTTGGTCTGCGAAATAGCGAATTAAGCCAGAAAGCTGCTTAATGATGTCTTCTCCAGACTCAACCAGCTGTGCACCATCGCGGATTAAGGTGTGACAGCCTTTTGCTTGAGGGTTATGAATAGAGCCTGGTATTGCAAAGACTTCGCGGTTTTGCTCTAGTGCATAGCGAGCGGTAATGAGAGAACCACTTTTAATGGCGGCCTCCACTACTAAGGTTCCTAAACTGAGGCCACTGATAATGCGGTTACGCTGTGGAAAATGGGCAGCGTGAGGACTAGTACCGGGAGTAAATTCCGTAACGAGCAATCCTCCACGGTCAAGAATAATATCCGCTAGACGCTGGTGGCGACGGGGGTAGATTTGATCGATACCTGTCGCCATCACGGCTAGGGTTTTTCCTTTAGCCTTCAGAGCAGCCTCATGGGCATAGGCATCAATCCCAATCGCTAAACCACTAGTGATGGTAAAACCGCCAGCAGCAAGATAACGAGAGAATGCTCTAGCATTATCAATGCCGGCATTGGTTGGGTTGCGAGTACCCACAATGGCGATTTGTGGTAACGACAACAGTTCAGTGTTGCCCTTTACAAATAGAAGGGGTGGCGGTCTGGAAATCTGTCCGAGTAAGCCGGGATAGTCCTTATGCTGGTGACATATAAGCCGAGCATTGTGTGCTTGCAGTTGCTCTAACACTTTATAGCCTTGACAGGCTAGAGGGCTCATCTCCCCTTGTTGTTGAAAGGCTAGAAGAGCTGCTTTGGCCTTAGGATTAATTTTAGGTAAGCGATCGGGAGGCGATAACAGCACGCTCTCTGGTGTTTTATGGATATCTATCCATGACCAATAGCGGCTGGGGCCGGTGTCTGGCAGCAGAGAGAGAAGTAATGTGTAAAAGCTTGAATGTTTCATAATAGTTCATCCTTGAACAGCGGTTGAAAGCAATTAGGGCTGACGGGCGTAATCACCAACTTTGATGCCCCTATCGGCTTTCAACACCAAGGCAAGGCTCATCTTATCAAAAGTTTGGAAGATCATCATCAATCCTGCACGCTCATCGGGTAATGTTACGATACGATCTTTACGTTTTTTAACGAAGGGGTCTTTGACCATTTCGCCACGTTTGTAGATAGAGAGTATGTTTCCTGGGACTAAGCCATCGCGCTCACCAAGGTTAACGGCAATCACATCGAGCATACCCACTTGGTTAACACCTCGCTCAACATTAATAATTTTGCCTTGAATATCTTGTTCGGGCGCAGAAGGGAAAAAGGTCGGCTGTATAACACGCTCTTCTGTAGGCAAGATGCTATCGCCAATGCGGATATCACCAGTTGATCGAGTCACGGAGAGGGTTGCAATGTCATCGTCTATTGCGCGCATGTTGGCACTACCCACATCAACAGCTTGAACCCCTAATACTTCTTTAGTGTCAGGGTCGACATAATTGTCGCCCTTACGGTAAATGCCATAGTTCGGGATATTACTTGCAAACTGACCACGACCGTACAGACGATCACCTGAGCCCAGGATTAAGCGCTTCTCTTGGCCAGCTATCACGTAGGGCGCAAGTGCGATTACGCCGGGTTCAAGCACGCGATTACGCAAAAGCCAGCTATTAATCTGATCCAATGGGATGGCTGGGATGGCATCGTCGATGGATGAAGCACGAATTTGTGGTGACAGCCGGTCAGTGCCAGAGGGAACGAGTCGAGTTGTACGATTAACGGTCAAGCGTGGTTGGCCATCAATATAAACGAGGCTGATTACATCACCTGGGAAGATGAGGTGAGGGTTGTCAATTTGCTGATTGGCATGCCAAATTTCTGGCCATAACCAAGGAGATTTTAAAAATTTTGAAGATATTCCCCACAAAGTATCGCCTTTTTGAACAATATAACGCTCTGGGAAATCGTCGCGAAAGCGCTCATCAGCAGCGTGGCTGGCCAGTACACACACTATGCTCAAAACCAAAGCGGCAACAATACTGGGGGCTTTTATTTTCATTGAGTTAATCCTGTTCTGGGCGATGCCGCTGTTCTTATAGAACCTTTGTGTTATAGAACTTTTTATAGCGCTTCTCGAACGCACAGGTAACCATTTGCTTGGATCAAATGTTGCCTGACAAGTTTCTTAAAGTCGATTATCGGTTACACAGCACTAGTCACTACTACGAACATTTCTTGGCATCGCTGAGACTTATCGTTAATTATGCAAAACCACTCTCTATTTATAGCATCAAATCCTGTATGATCATAGTCTTAGCATCGATTGTTCGCTTTTTACTGGAAGTTTGTCACAAACGTCCCCATTTAAAAGCCATGTAATTCATAAAATTTATCACCATTTTAGGTTAATCCATTATGTCGATCTTGGATATTCTTGAATTTCCCGATCCTCGCTTGCGGAACAAGGCTGTGCCTGTGACAGAGGTTGATCAAAATATACAAAAAATCGTCGATGACATGTTTGAAACGATGTACCAGGCCAAAGGGATCGGTCTAGCGGCAACACAAGTCAACATACACCAACGTATTATCGTTATCGATGTGTCAGAAGAGCGAAATCAACCCCAAGTGTTTATTAACCCGGAAATCACAATATTGGATGAAGAGCCTGAAAGTTATGACGAGGGTTGTTTATCTGTTCCAGGTTTCTACGAAAGTATTGAGCGGCCTAAGCGGGTCCGGGTTGAAGCATTAAACAAGCAAGGCGAAGCCTTTATAATAGAGCCCGAGGGGGTTTTGGCCGTCTGTATACAACATGAAGTAGACCACCTCGAGGGTAAGCTTTTTGTGGATTATATCTCCCCTATGAAGCGCAATCGCATACGTAAAAAGCTTGAAAAACAACATCGCGCACAGGCGTAATTCACCATGACACAACCCACTGGACTGCGGATCATCTTCGCGGGAACGCCTGATTTTGCAGCTCAACATCTTCAGGCTTTAATTGAGCAGGGCCTTCATCACATTGTTGCTGTGTATACGCAGCCAGACCGTCCAGCGGGTCGTGGAAAAAAACTCACCCCCAGCGCGGTAAAAACCATCGCGCTAGAACACCATTTGCCTGTATTTCAGCCCCATGGGCTCAAAGAATTGAGCGTCCAGGATGAATTAAAGCAACATCAGGCCGACATCATGATTGTTGTTGCCTATGGATTACTGCTGCCCCAAGCCGTATTAGATATCCCACGCTTTGGTTGTTTCAATGTACATGCTTCATTGTTACCACGTTGGCGTGGTGCAGCGCCTATCCAGAGAGCGATAGCGGCAGGTGACAAGCTGACAGGTGTTACGATTATGCAAATGGACCTTGGTCTGGATACGGGCGACATGTTGGTCAAACGAGAGTGTGATATTAGCGATGATGATACGGCAGCTAGTTTGCATGATAAATTGATACCCTTGGGGGTGGAGGCGCTCTTTGACGCGCTTCGTGAATTGCAGTCTTCTGAATTGCAAGCCGTCAGTCAGAATGATGCTAAAGCCACCTATGCAGAAAAAATCACGAAAGAAGAAGCTCAAATCAATTGGTCAGAATCAGCAGCCACAATCACAACAAAAATACGTGCTTACAATCCTTTTCCCATCGCGTTTACTTTCTTCAATGAGAGCAGAATTAAAATTTATTCTGCTGAAGCTGTCGAGTCAATGACTGGAGCGGAGCCAGGTCAAATTTTACAAGTCAGTGACAGGGGGCTGCTGGTAGCTTGTGGTGAAGGTAGTGCTTTATTAATTCTTCAGTGTCAGCTTCCCAATAAAAAAGTGATGTCAGTTGCTGATATTTTACGTGGCAACAGCAATGTGTTTTCTGTCGGCGCTTGTTTTGATAGACCTGTTTGAGTGATCACTTGAATAGGCCAAAACCCACTAAAAAAAATACGTCGGCAAAAAAAATGATGCCGCGTATTGCGGCTGCAATTATTATCAGTCGGCTACTCAGGCAACAAGGTTCATTAGCTAGCTTGCTACCTGAATATACAACGGTATTTAATGCCCAAGAAAATGCTTTTTTAAAAGAGCTTTGCTATGGCTGTTGTCGCTGGTATCAACCATTAGATTTTATGCTTTCGCAATTGTTGTCCCAGCCTCTTAAAAAAAAGGAAAGTGATATTAAAGCCATATTATTGTTGGGCTTGTATCAGCTAGCTTTTCTACGAACCGCTGAACATGCGGCGATTAATGAAAGTGTGAATGCTGCACTTTATTTTAAAAAAGCCTGGGCAAAAAAACTCATCAATGCCATTTTGCGTGCTTATCAACGCCAACAACCAACACCTGATAACAGTAATAATATGAGTTTGTTGCAGCGCGCGCAGGAGCATAGTGCATCGGCACATCCTCACTGGCTCGAGAAAAAGATAGTGCAAGCCTGGCCCGAGCAAGCGCAAACAATTTTCGCCAACAATAATCAACACCCCCCGCAAACATTGCGTATCAATAGGCAGCGAATTTCTCGCGATGATTATTTAGCTCTGCTTCATACAAAAAATATTGACGCAGTAGCAGCACAACACAGTGATGTGGGTATCTATCTTTCTTCCTCTGTGCCTGTCCAAGATTTGCCTCTCTTTGATAATGGTGGCGTCAGTGTGCAGGATGAAGCCGCTCAATTAGCGGCAAATTTATTGGATTTAAAACCATCAATGCGGGTATTGGATGCCTGTTGTGCACCGGGAGGAAAAACTTGCCATATAGGCGAAACTCAAACACAGTTAGCACAATTGTTAGCACTGGATGTTGAACCGCGTCGCTTGGAAAAAGTGCGTGACAATATTGCCCGCATCAATATTCAGGCTGATATTGTTTGTGGTGATGCCGTGAATCCTTCTAACTGGTGGGATGGTAAACCCTTTGATCGTATTTTATTGGATGCCCCCTGTTCGGCTACAGGCATTATTCGACGTCAACCGGATATCAAATTACTACGTCAACCAGAACATATCGCGGACTTAAGTGCCTTACAGTTGAAAATGTTATCGGCACTTTGGCCCTTATTAGCGGATGAAGGTATACTGCTCTATGCAACGTGCTCTATTTTGCCAGAAGAGAATACTCAGGTAATCGAGCGCTTTACAAGAAAACAGCTAGATGCCTGGCACCAAGTTATCCAGGCCGACTGGGGTATTCCTCAGGATTTTGGTCGACAACTTTTACCTGGAGAGCATAGCGGCCACGATGGCTTTTATTATGCCTTGCTAAAGAAAGTAAAAAAATAAATAGTCGGCTCTGAAAAAAGCAGGAAGCCTTTTTCAGGACTAACTAAATAGTGTAGGAACCCGCGTAGCATGAAAATAATCATTCTCGGAGCCGGTCGAGTGGGAGCAACAATCGCCCAACACCTCGCCAGAGAGAACAATGATATTACCGTTGTCGATCACTCGACAGAGCGCTTACGTGAACTTCGTGATCGTTTGGATATTCGGGTTATTACCGGCCATGCATCACACCCCGATGTGCTAGAGCAAGCCAATATCGAGGATGCTGATTTATTGATTGCTGTCACTGGTAATGATGAAGTTAACATGGTTGCTTGTCAGGTCGGCTATAGCCTCTATCGTACGCCGACCAAAATTGCCCGTATTCGAGCCTCTGCTTTTTCCAGCTATAAAGACAAACTTTTTCGCGATGAACATTCCCCGGTCGATGTCATTATCAGCCCAGAACAACTCGTGTCGGAATATATCTTTCGTTTAGTGGAAAACCCAGGCGCGCTACAGGTCTTGGATTTTGCCGAGGGCGCTATCCGTCTAGCTGCGGTAAAGGCCTATCACGGTGGACCATTGGTGGGCCAACAACTGCGTTTTATGCGTCAGCATATGCCGAATATCGATACGCGAGTGGCAGCAATTTATCGCCGTGGCCATGCCATTATGCCGGAAGGGCAAACGGTGATTGAGGCCGATGACGAAATCTTTTTTATTGCTGCGAGAGAAAATATTCGAGCAGTAATGAGTGAGATGCGGCGTTCGGAAAAACCCTATAAACGTATCATGATTGCTGGTGGTGGCAACATTGGATTGCGTTTAGCCAAAAAAATTGAAAGCCGTTACTCCGTTAAAATTTTTGAGCTCGACCCCACTCGCAGTAAAAAACTAAGTGAAGAGCTAAACTATACCGTTGTGCTACAAGGCAGCGCATCGGATCAAGACTTATTGCTTGAAGAAAATATTGAAGAAACGGATGTATTTATCGCGGTTACTAATGACGACGAAGCCAATATCATGGCATCGCTATTAGCAAAACGTTTAGGTGCCCGAAAAGTAATGGCCCTAATTAATAATCCCGCCTATGTTGACTTGATTCAAGGTGGCGAAATTGATGTTGCTATCTCTCCACAACAAGCAACGGTAGGTAGCTTACTTTCCCATGTGCGCAGTGGCGATATGGTGAATGTACATTCACTTCGCCGTAGCGCGGCAGAGGCGATTGAAGTGGTTGCTCATGGCGACACCAATAGCTCCAAAGTTGTGGGTAAAACCATCGAAGAAGTCGATCTCCCCGAGGGCGCAACCATTGGTGCGATATTGCGTGAAAATGAAAAGGGTGAGAAGCAAGTATTAATTGCACATGACAGTACCGTGATCGAAAACGGCGATCATGTGATTGTTTTCTTGGTTGATAAGCGTCACACGAAATATGTTGAAAAACTATTCCAGGTGGGCTTTTCCTTTTTCTAAAAATAATATTACTAATCAAGGTCTGTATTAAATGCATTTTGCCATCATATTTCGCGTGCTCGGCTTGTTGCTAATGCTCTTTAGTATGACCTTATTACCACCCGCCATGATTTCGCTCCTCTATGATGAGCACTCCATACATGCCTTTATTATTTCCTTTGCGATTATTTTTGGCATCGGTATTGCCGTATGGTTACCGGTCTACAACAGTAAACAAGACTTGCGAACACGCGATGGCTTTTTAATTACTGCCTTGTTTTGGGCAGTCCTTGGCTTGGCAGGATCATTGCCGTTTATTATTGATAAAAGCACAGAGCTAAGTTTTGTTGATGCTGTTTTTGAATCTATTTCGGGGTTAACAACAACAGGTGCCACGGTTATTTTGGGGATAGATGAATTACCCCATGCTATTTTATTTTATCGTCAACAACTTCAATGGCTAGGTGGTATTGGTATTATTGTTATTGCCGTTGCTATATTGCCCATGCTGGGTATTGGTGGAATGCAATTGTATCGAGCGGAAACACCAGGTCCGGTTAAAGACTCCAAGCTCACGCCACGGATTACACAAACCGCAAAAGCGCTTTTTCTTATTTATTTAAGCTTAACGGTCGCTTGTGGGTTTAGTTATTGGTTAGCGGGTATGAGCGCCTTTGATGCTGTTGGCCATGCATTTTCAACCGTGGCCATTGGTGGATTCTCAACGCATGATGCCAGCATGGCCTTTTTTGACAACCCTGCTATTTTAATCATTGCCATTGTTTTTATGGTGCTATCCGGTATTAACTTTGCCCTGCATTTTGTTGCTTGGCGGTCCCGAGGTCTATTGCATTTTTGGCGTGATCCAGAATGTAAATTTTATTTTTGGTGTTTGTTTATCGGCACTATTGTCACTATTCTCTACCTTTACTTTAGTGGTGTTTATCATTTTAGTAAAAGTGCGCTATACGGTAGTTTTGAATTAGTATCGATTCTAACCACAACAGGTTTTGGTGTTGCCGACTATAGCCAATGGCCAACATTTCTTCCCTTTATGCTATTTATGCTGGCGTTTATGGGGGGCTGTGGTGGCTCAACGGCGGGTGGTATGAAGGTCATGCGAGTGATGCTGATATGTAAGCAGGGCATTCGTGAAATTTATCGCTTAATACACCCCAACGCTATCATTCCCGTTAAGGTCGGCAATAAGCCCGTACAAGATCGAGTGATTGAAGCAGTATGGGGATTTTTTGCGGTCTATGTCATTAGCTACATGGCGATGTTTTTATTGTTATTGGCCAGTGGTCTAGATTTTACGACCGCTTTTTCTGCTATTGGCGCTTGCATTAATAACTTGGGCCCTGGTATGGGAGACGTGTCCATGCATTATGGTGCAATTAATTCTTTTGCAAAATGGGTCCTATGTTTTGCAATGTTGTTAGGGCGTTTAGAGGTATTTACTTTATTGGTACTGCTGACACCGGCTTTTTGGAAGAGATAAACTTATTACATTTTACATTTTCTCAGCTAAAAGGCAGTGGAAAGTGATAATAGAGCGAGTTTATAATCAATCTCCCTTTCAATTAATAGGAAAAATAATAATGAATATGATCAGGGTACTATTACTCCTTTCTGCTGTCCTTTTTGTTGGTTGTGGTACTAACCCCATGAAATTAGCGCCCAATCAGAACCTCGATACATCATCTGACCAAGCACAGATCGTTTTCATGCGTTCCAGTTTCGTTGGTAGTGCGATTAATGCTTCTATATATGATGTAAGCGATGGCCAAACAAAATTTATTGGTATTATTGGCAACGCAACAAAGGTTGCCTACAAGGCTCCTCCAGGTAAGCGTGTTTTTATGGTGGTTTCAGAGGCCGCTGACTTTATGGAGGGTAATTTGTCTGCTGGTAAGACTTATTACAGTATTATTACTCCACGAATGGGCGCCTGGGTGGCCAGATTCTCTATGTGGCCTATTAAAAAGGATACGAATGCAGACTATCATTTTGGCATGGATACTGTTGAGCAATGGAAAAGCTCTACACAGCTCATGTTAAAAACACCTGAATCAGATGCTTGGTATGAAAGTAATAAAGCTAGTGTTGAATCTAAAAGGCAACAATATTGGCCTGTATGGCAACAGAAAACTCCTGAGGAGCTAGTGAGAAGGACGTTAAGTCCTGAAGATGGCATTTAGATATTTCTACCGAAGAGGCCTTTTTGGCCTCTTCGCTTCTAAGTATTAACGACTCCCATTCAAAGACCAATTATAGTCATTAAAACTAACCTTAAATTGATTTTGTTTCAGCGCTAATTTAATCGCTTCGTCATTAACGAAATTGGCAATATATTCGCTAAGTGACTTTTCTTTTAATAAAAAATCTTCTTCAAACCACTTAAAGATAGAGGAAATATTGGCTTGCTTTTGTTTGATATCAAAACTATTTTTTTCCTTATTATTAATAAAAATAGTCGCCTGGTTATTTAATTGCTCATTGAGTGTATCGGCTCTGTAGGCTTCACCTCTGAGGGCAGGACAAGAAGCAGCCGCACAGACTAAAGCAAAGTGGATCCGAGGTTCTTGTAAGGGACGGATAATCTTGTGCTCTAAAGTATCGAGGTTCATTGTCTTTCCAGCAACGAGATAAGCATTTCCTTTAAAAAAACGATAGCGGCTCAGTAGTGAGTGTGGTCCATAGCCATCAGCGATGCCTTTAACTGCTAAACTGTTATAAGCGTTGATATAAAAGGCGAGAACATCGTTTTTATCGCGTCCATCAGTGCGATACTCGCCAATAGCTGTGACTAATTGATCAAGCCTTTGCTTATCGATATTACCGTAGCTAATAAAACCGTTGGTGTTGTGTGGGCTGATGGTATCGTCGAATAAGTCTGCTACTTGTGTGTTGGCGAGGCTCGTTTGAACGATAAAGCTGAAACAAAGAATTAAGATAAAGCGAGTTGACATAGTACTTCCATCATAGTTAACAAAGGTAATGGATAGACCATCGTTGCGGTAAAAATATCCCTTAATAGATTTTTTTCTCACCCTCAGGTACACGCCGAAAGCGTTTGTATTCCCATTGATATTGAGGTGGATTGTCGCGAGCGCAGACTTCAACCAGCTGGTTCATGGCTGTGGCAGAGCGTAAGGCATCTTCACTATAAATGCCATCGTCTACGGGATAGAAGCGAACGACAAACCCGCCATCAACGCGCTGAGCAACAGCACCTAAAATGATTGAATGGGTACGTTGTTGCAATTGATTAACCAAGGTCATGGTATAACAAGGGTGTCCAAAAAACGGGGCAAATACGCCGCTGCGATCTTTTCGGTTCGGCACTTGATCGGGGAGAATACAGGTTGTTCCTCTTTTTTTAAGGTGCTTAAGTAAAGCGGCAACTCCACGCGCATTGGTTGGTACCATCTTGGC
>JBNKUQ010000015.1:0-44121 GCA_050298695.1 Cellvibrionaceae bacterium | reverse complement strand
GATAGTGCTTTTTCCTCGGCTTGTGAAGTTCGCAATTGATCAATGGCACTCAACACATCAAAGTAAGCTTGTGCGCTACGAATAATTAAAGATTGTTTATCCGCTGCAAGTTGTATTTCGGCGGCAGCTGTTTTTACTTTTCCGCTGCGGTAACTGTTTAGCGCATTGAAGTTAATAATGGCTTGTTCAAGCCCGATCGAATATTCTGTCGTTTCTGTATCGGTATCACCGTTGAAACTACTGTTTGTCGAGTCGGTTTCCGTTTCGGTCTCACTATAGCTGGCACGGCCAACAATTTGTGGCAGGAGAGCGCCACGACTAATATTAATCGCTTCCTTGTCTGCATTAAAGCGAGCTAGGTTTGAAAGGTACTCATGATCATTTTTTGTTGCTAATTCGTACACTTCAAGTAGAGAGTCACTATAGCTAGAAGAGCTCGACAGTATAAGTATGCTAATAACTGGCGAATATCGTAAAAGAGAAGAGAGTATATTCATGTTCACTAGTCCATATCAGCCACAGCAACTGCTAAAAATCAGTCTTTAGGGTGGCTATAGTATTTATGCGGTAAATGTATCTGCGCATCGCATTGTAACCATATACGCCATAAAGGTCGATTATAGGTTTCATTAGCTTAAAGGTTTTTTGTTTATGTCGATAATAGAAGAGGTGGAAATAATCAATCTCGCTTTAATGAGCATGATGTTGATACTGAAGCCCGAGAGGTTGTTTATCGCGGCTTTTTTTTAATGTTGAGAAAATAAAACTACACCACTGTTTATTTAAAGGGGACTGGAGCCAAGTTATCAATCGGGAACTGTGTGTTCGGAGACAAGCTGTTGTGGCGGTTATATATGATCCTGAAAATGGTTTGATAGTCTTAATTGAGCAATTTCGAGTTGGTGTCCTGGATAATCAAATGGCCCCTGGTTATTCGAAGTTGTCGCTGGTATAACAGAACCAGGGGAACAGCCGCAGGGAGTTATAACAATGCTGTCACCCTAATTTGCTTGTAATGGCTGTATAAACTATTCATCAGTTATTGAGAATCTGAATGTCGCGACCTAAAAAACGCTATACGGTAAACTTCCCAGCTCACTTGGCAGACTGTGAGTTTAATTATCATCGCCTTTGTCGATTGATGCCTGGTTGGCCGGAAGGTACGACAAAGACCAAAGAGTCTGTATATGCTTATAGTTCAAGCATCCCGCAGTCTTGTGATGATGTAATCATAGAGTGTAGACCAAGGGTCAAAATGAATGGGACTAATCGTGGGCAGTGGGGCTACATAGCAGGTAATGGTCATTCGGAAATAGCGATTCTGCTTAATGTCTCAGAGTCAGCAAAATACACGACTACGGTTCACATTGCGGTTCATACCTCCTTGCAAAATCAGGTTTCATGGGGTAAATATCTACATTCGATTGCTAAAAGCGCGAAATTGCCATCGTCCACTGAACAAATATCGCTGGCAGATCATCGGAGAGGCGTTACAATGCAGGCTAGCAGCTATTCGTTAGGTGTTCGTATGTACCATGACGCCACTGTTGCCGAGGTGATTGAATGGGAAGGACATAAAGGTATTCGCCCTCGTCATGAGTATCCCAACCGCTATATGTATCAGTCTGATGAAAAAGCTCAGCTGAACCGCTTCTTGGGAGAGTTATTGGAGTTTTGTTTAACGCAGGGACGTATTTTGGATAATGTGCTGTAACGTTTTGGTTCCTCATTGAGGAAATTTTTTCACGATGTAAGAATTAAGGGGGCATCTAGAAATTAGAATTTTTGTTCGTTGGCGGCGCTACCGCTCACGCTCATTACCTACCTCCTGTAGGCAAGGCGTGGGCGCACGGAAAGGCGCAGTGTATACGGGATATATGAGCTTTGAGTACGACCGCAACGCAAAAGGCAATTTTTAGGGGCGCCCTGAAGCGAATAATGTAAAGCGACAGCCGCAATATGATTAAATTAGTACAAATTACAGACAGCCATCTCGGTGTCAATCACGGTGACCCCTTGTTATCGATGAATCCCGATGAAAGCTTGGTTGACGTACTTAATTTAATTAATGCGCAAGAAAGTGATATTGACCTTATTTTGGCAACGGGCGATATTGCCAATGATGCTAGCCTAGCTGCTTATCAGCGCTTCTATACAACGGTTTCTGACTATTTGCTTCCCCCCATGGTGTGGTTGCCTGGTAATCATGATGATGACGAGATGATGGAGGCAATATTGCCTGAGTCTAAACATCAAGTGATTGAATTTGACTCTTGGGCTATTCTATTACTGGATTCTCATGTGCCTGGTGAAGTCCATGGAAATTTCTCTCAAGCGGAATTGAGCTTTTTATCACGGTCACTCTCCGCCCATCTTGATAAATATATTTTAATTTGTTTGCATCATCAGCCTGTGCCTATTGGAAGCCAATGGATGGATCGCTACATTGTGCAAAATGCTCACTCCTTTTGGGAATTGATCAGCCCTTATTCAAATGTAAAGGCTGTTCTCTGGGGGCATGTTCATCAAGAGTTTAATGAACTGCACAATGGTATGAGATTGCTCTCTAGCCCATCCACCTGTATTCAATTTGCGCCCAACCAAACAGACTTTATGGTAGAAGATAGTATGCCGGGGTATCGTTGGTTAGAATTGCATGATGATGGCACCTTGAAGACAGGCGTAGAAAGAGTTGACAGAAAAGATTATGGTATCGACTTTAACTCTCGCGGTTATTAATCGTCGCATATGCCAACACTATTATACCTGCATGGTTTTTTAAGTTCGCCGCGTTCTCATAAAGCGCTACAGGTGCAAGCACATTGTCAAGAACACCATCCTGACATTCACTATTGCTGCCCTGCTTTACCCCCCTATCCTGAGGCATGTGCGCAACAGCTGATTGATTTAATAGAGCGTGTTGATGGGGCTATTTATCTGGTCGGTAGTTCCATGGGGGGATTTTGGGCAACTTGGCTTGCAGAGCGCTATGGATGTAAAGCGGTGTTAATTAACCCTGCTGTCGATGTGATGAATTTGATGCCTGAATACATTCAGGTTCCTCTTCAAAATTATCATAACGAAGAAAGTTACTTGTTAAGTGATGATCATATGCGGCAACTATCTAGTTATTGTGTTGATGAGATATCCAAGCCGTCGCGCTATTGGTTGATGGTGCAAAAAGGCGATGAGACTCTAGATTATCGGCAGGCCGTTGAAAAATACCAAGCTTGTCGTCAAACTATTGAACCGGATGGTGACCATAGCTTTAAAGGTTTTGAGCGTTTTTTAGAAGAAATATTTAGTTTTTTTGAATATTAGGGTCTGATGATAATTCATCAGACCCTAAATTACGGAGTATAGATAAAAGAGAATGAGCAGTTATTCCGCAGAAGATATTGAAGTATTGACAGGCCTTGATCCGGTAAAAAAACGTCCGGGTATGTATACCGAAACCACAAGGCCTAATCATCTTGCACAAGAAGTGATTGATAATAGCGTCGATGAGGCTTTAGCAGGTCATGCATCATTAATCGAAGTAATTTTGCACAAAGATCAATCAATAACGATTAGTGATGATGGGCGAGGTATGCCTGTTGATATTCATCCTGAACAGAAAAAACCTGGAGTTGAAGTTATTTTGTCAACTCTCCATGCGGGAGGAAAATTTTCAAATAAAAATTACCAGTTTTCTGGTGGCTTGCATGGTGTTGGAATTAGTGTTGTTAACGCGTTATCTAAGAAATTATTAGTGACTATTAAGCGTGACGGTATTGTTTATGAAATTGAGTTTGCTAGTGGTGAACTTAGGAAAAAATTAAAAGAAGTGGGTACCTGTGGTAAACGAAATACAGGTACATCCGTTTATTTTCTTCCTGATGCCAGTTATTTTGATTCGGCAAAATTTTCCGTTACACGTCTACGCCATGTGTTAAGAGCCAAAGCGGTATTATGCCCGGGCTTAAAAGTTATTTTTAAAGATGAGCAAAGTAAAGAAGTCGAAGAGTGGTATTACGAAGATGGTCTTAAAGATTATCTGCTTTCGGCGACTCGGGGTTGGGAAACGCTCCCTCAGGAGCCTTTTACGGGTAGCTTTGCCGGTGAAAATGAGGGGGTTGATTGGGCCTTACAATGGTTGCCTGAAGGCGGCGAATTAACGCAAGAAAGTTATGTTAACTTAATTCCGACAGCTCAAGGCGGAACTCACGTCAACGGTTTTCGTACAGGATTACTGGATGCTATTCGCGAGTATTGCGAATTTAGAAGTTTGCTACCACGTGGCGTTAAGTTAGCCCCGGATGATGTTTGGACGAATTGCTGCTATATCCTCAGCTCCAAATTGACCGACCCTCAATTTTCTGGTCAAACGAAAGAACGCTTATCTTCTCGCGAGGCGGCCGCATTTGTTTCGGGTGTAGTAAAAGACAACTTCAGTTTGTGGTTGAATCAACACACTGAAGAAGGTGATGCACTCGCTAGCTTCTGTATTGGCAATGCGCAAAAGCGCGTTCGTAGTAGTAAAAAAATTGCCCGCAAAAAAATCACTCAAGGTCCCGCATTGCCGGGTAAATTAGCTGATTGTTCCTGTGCCGAGCCTGAACGCTCCGAGTTATTTTTAGTTGAGGGTGATTCGGCGGGAGGTTCTGCCAAACAAGCGCGAGACAGAGAATTTCAGGCAATTATGCCCTTGCGTGGTAAAATTTTAAATACCTGGGAGGTGGATAGTGCTGAAATTCTCGCGAGCCAAGAAGTTCATGATATTTCAGTCGCCTTAGGTATTGATCCTGCCATTGATAATTTAGAAAAACTACGCTATCACAAAATTTGCATCCTGGCGGATGCAGATTCAGATGGTTTGCATATCGCTACATTGTTGTGCGCGTTATTTTTACGGCATTTCCCTGCCTTAGTAAACAATGGCCATGTTTATGTTGCCATGCCGCCTTTGTTCCGTATCGATATCGGAAACGATGTCTACTATGCATTGGACGAAAGTGAAAGGCAAGGAATCGAGGACCGCATCGCGGCAGAAAAGAAAAAGGGTAAAGTGAATGTTCAGCGCTTTAAAGGTTTGGGGGAAATGAATCCTTTGCAGCTAAGAGAAACAACTATGAACCCTGATACTCGGCGTTTGGTGCAGCTGACATTAGATGCAAGTGATGATGCACATCAGATATTTGATATGCTGCTTGCTAAGAAGCGTGCAGCAGATCGCAAGGTTTGGTTGGAAAAGAGCGGTAATCTGGCGGATATTGATATCGCTTTGTGAAGTCGTGGGAAAAAATTATAAATAAGCGATATCTTTATTTTTTTGCATTACCATGCCTGTGCTCTATATCAGTTAACAAGCATTAATCAGTAATCTAATATAACGATTGCCTACTAAATAGTAGGTAATAGAGTCACTTTTAATCATGGAATGATTGATGATTTCTAGAATTTAATTATAGAGTCAAGGTAGGGCTAAGGATTGCGGGAATTAGTTGGCATAGAATACTCCACGATTAAAAATTGTTACACATTACGCCTTTACATGCACCAGTATCGGTAAATAATACTATGCTATGGCCAATGGAGCCGTATGGGGCGATTTTGCTATTTTTTGCTATAAAAATAACACTGTTGGCTCCTGATAGACCCCCGCTAAATTTAACAGGTTTAAGAATAACGTATTTGTTAAATAATTTTAATCTGGATGATAATGCAGAATGATTTTTATTTTTTGATTTCCATATTGCTAAATCACTATCTGTTGCCGGACGAATAAGCCCCAAGTTAAGCGCTTGGTCAATTCCATTCTGACCCTTACCAACAACCTTTACCTCCTTGTCAAAAGTAGCCTTGCTCTGGTTTATCCTCGCTGTCAAATCTTCCGATGGTCTATCCTTGGCAATCGATGGGGATAGCTCCTCAGCATGTTGAAAGTGGAGCTTTTGTTTTTCTATATTGAATAGTTGTACTCCTAATCCTTTGCCAATTAATATGGTATTTTTTATCGGCGTTGGCAAAAAAACCGAATCTCTTAAATTAGGCTGTTCCGCATAAGCAAATTTACCTTGAGTAAGATCAATAATGTCAATGTAGTGGTCTTTGGTCGCTCTGTCCTCTTTTCTTTTGTTAATATAAGCTTTTGTAATAATAAAGTTATCTTGAATAATGATGTTCTGGGAGATCAAATAATACGGTAATCGAAGATACTCGTAGTAGTTGCTATTGTTAAGATTTAATTTAAATAAAGTATTAAAGATAAAAACATATGCTGATTCTTTATCAGGGTGAAAAAGTACACGGTCAACTTTATGTCCGCGGCGATGCCTTATTTCATTTATAACAATGCGAGTTTTTTTAGTAAAGCTCAGATCTTCCTCGTTTATAGAATAAAACACTACATCGTTTGAATTTAATCCCCAAGTAGCTATAGTGTTGGTGCTTGAATTAAAGCTCATATATTTATGGCCAAAAGGAAATTCTAGGAGGGCATCTGTTTTTTCCAAGTTGTGTGTATTTAATAATACAAGAGCTTTTTTTGTTTTTAATAAAATATAGCGCCCGCTTTTAGTTAAATATCCCGCTTCAGAATAATCTTTCGATATGAGTTTATTCCCAGTTTCCGTGCTGATTAACTCAAATTTATTGTCATACTGTGTTAATAATAATTTTCCGTTTTGCGATAATTGAAGAAAGTTTTTTTGGCTATTTGATCTGTATGTTTGTTCTGATTTATAAAGATAAGCCCCATTCTCTAAATTAACTATATGTAGCTTACCATTGCCCCCTTGGTAAGCTAATATGCCAGTTTCTGGCGCATACGCCATTTGAGGGGGCAATTGATCTGGTTTATCCATGCTTAATGTATTTATGTCGGCTGGTAACTTTAGTGGGCTTGACTCCTGCTCTTCTATTGGGATAGCGAGTAACTTTTCCGTAAGGATGGACTGTAATTTAGATTGATGTTGAGAATTTTCTTTGCTAATACAGGACTTTATATCAGATACTTTTTTACATCTGTCTAATCTAGATGTGATCCAGTTGTATTCATCAGACAGCAATGCATCGTCTGCCCTTAAGGAATGGATTTCGCTGAGTAGCGAGTCTAAAATTTTATCTTGATATTGTATGTCACTATATTCAGGATCTGTGATGCCTAGTGAGAGAGATATGTTTCTTAGTGTTGGATTGTCACAGCTAATCAGTGCTGTAGAAGATATTAAAATAAATAATAGTTTAGTGTGAACCGATATATTAACTTTCATACTGTTCTCATGGCTTTTTGAATTTATTTTCTAGTGGATTGCTTAAAAGAGTCAGACTAAATATAAATGAATAAATTGATTTAATCGTCGTCATTTCGCACAGGTGCGACGATGGTGCTATCTTAAGTATTTTGGCTATCGTTCATATTGCGAGCTATTTCCTCATCATTTTATTTTTTGCCAGCTTCGCTCAAAGCTCGTTTTTCAAATTCATTGGGCGGTTCAGGAAATTCTAGAAATTAATCATTTAAGTTTAGTAGAAAATCAGTAGAGTGAAGGATCTGTTTCGGTGTTAATTGCTGGGTAAATATAAAAATATCATTTTCCAACTTGGTAAAGTCTTTTAATGTATGGTCTCGATGGATGTGGAGTAAGTCAATACCTCAGACGTTTTCACGCTCATTGCCAGGTAGCGCGGTGATTCGATTTCCGTAATGGGGCTAACTAGCCCAACTATTTTTTGTTTAACAGAGTCTACCGCGTTACCGGAGAAGCCACCATCTAACGCTTTCAGTAGACCGCTTTGTAATCACGAAACAGATAAAAGATTCATCATCGGCGGCGCTTACGATTATATAAATAACTATAAGCAATGCCGCTGATCGCTCCAAAAGCATGCCCTTCAAAACTAACGGCTTCAGAGGTGGGCATAATGCCGACAATCATGCCCCCGTATAGAACAATGGCAACTAAACTAATAAAAATAGATTTAAAGGAGCGTTCAAAGAAGCCATTGATGGTAATAAATCCCCAGTAGCCAAAAATAACTCCGCTCAGGCCTACATGGAATGATGGTCTAGCAAATAGCCAGGTTAGCAGCCCTCCGACTAGAGCAACGAAGATAGTGAGCTTTATGAGTTGACTGCGACGGCTATCATACAGCGAAACCATGCACCCAAGCGTTACAAAGGCGATGGTGTTGCCTGCTAGATGGGAGAAACTGCCGTGAAGTAAGGGGCTAAGAATGATGCCAGTGAGTCCCTCAATATTCCTAGGGTAGAGGCCAAGACGGTTTAGCTGATAATCGAGTAGCCAGTTGGCAATGGCAACGGCCCAAATGACAACAATGCCTGACAGTAAAAATCGAACAGATACTTTGCTCACGGTTCTCTTCCAGCTAGTTTTGCGCTAATTTAGCATACAAAGTCGTTGTTTACATGTAATAAAAATATTACATGTAAAAATAGTTGACTTATTACATGTAATAAAATATGGTGGTCATTATGTCGACAAAATCATCTGCGCACTATCAGCGCGAGTACCGAAAACGCCTGCGTGAGCAGGGTTTGGTTAAGAAAGAGGTCTGGATTCGTCCCGAAAATACTCGATGGCTATCGTTGGCTGAACAGCAGTTGCGCCAGGTGGTGGATGATTCCACGGGCAGTATTACTCAAATGTTGGGAGAGAGTGTTATGACAGAAAAAATTAAAAGCTGGACAACCGGCGAACTGTACGAGGCCTTGCAGAAGGCGGAGCTTTTTGCCAGCGGAAGAGCGACCTTGGAATTGATAGATGGTGTGGATCAGGCTATTCACGTGGTTATGCATGATTATGGCGATCTGCCCATTTTTTTGACGGTTTCTGGCGAGCAAATTATTGCTGAGGCGGTGTTGTGGTCAGCAGATGAGGTCAATGATTTCACAGGATTTAATGAGGCCATACTGAAGACCCACAAATATTTTCCACTTTCTACGGTGAGTCTCGATATGATGGGAGATGGCTCTGAGTATTACCAGATGTTTGGTGCTCTAAGTTCAAGTTCTTTGTTGCACAATGTTGTATTTGAAATAGAGGTTTTGGCCAATAACGTTATACAGGCAACATCTGCTTACAGTGAATATCTTAAGCTGCCCATTGAGGCGCAGTAAAATTGATGAAATAAAGAGGAGTCGATTATGAATATTTGGGCTAAAATGATGACCGCCTTGAGGGGCGGTGTAAATGAAGCGGGCGAAGCCATTGTAGATAGTCAGGCTTTGCGTATTTTGGATCAAGAAATCCGCGACGCATCTGAAGAGTTAAAGCAACCAAAAGATAGCTTGGCCGCTATTATTGCTAGAGAAAAGTTGGCCAAAGAAAAGGCGGGGCAAATAAAAGCTAAAATCGAAGAGCATGAAGGTTATGCTTTAAAGGCTTTGGAGCAAAAAGAGGAGGCTTTGGCTCGCGAGGTCGCTGAAAAAATAGCTGATTTGGAAAATCAGTTAACGGTTGAGGAAGAGTCATCAGGTAGTTTTGCAGAAAGTGCTTCTAGCTTGCGTGCTGCAATTAATCAGGCTGAAGGAAATCTGCGTCGTCTCAAACAGCAGGTGGATACAGTAAAAGCAACAGAAAGTGTGCAGCGTGCGCAGGCAACTGTTGCAGAGCGCCATAGCGGTTCAAATTCTAAATTGCGTACAGCAATGGATTCTCTAGAGAGAATTAAAGAGAAGCAAGCGTTAAAAGCGGCAACAATGAATGCTGCCAGTGAGCTAGCTAATGATTCCGATGAGGCATCTTTAGCGGATAAGTTAGAAAAGGCAGGCATTACAGCGAAAAGTAATAGCGCAAATGATGTGTTGGAGCGTTTAAAAAATAAAAAATCATAGTTATATGGTATTCAAAAATAGCTAGGAGGAGGGATTTAATTATGTTTGCAGTATTATTAAGCGATAAGATGGATCCGTTTTATCAAAATATCCTTTCTTTTCCTACGTTATTTTTTACTGTCATTCTGATTTTTTGTGTGCTTTTTTGGCTCGTTGCTATTTTAGGTTTCTTAGATATTTCTTTTTTGGATCATTCTGGTCACGATGTTCATTTCGGTGGCGAAGGAGATTCTCCATCTACCCCTGATGCGGTTGCGGGTATCATATTGCGTATGGGCTTAGATGGCATTCCTTTGACAATTATTATTTCATCTATTGCTTTATTCGGTTGGCTCATTAGTTATTATATTGTCAGTTTCACGTTTGCTTATGTGCCGGGTGGTATTGTTCATTACTTAGTGGGTACCGTTGTTCTTTTTATTTCACTCTTTTGTTCTACGATCTTTACATCATGGATAGTAAAGCCTTTGCGGCCGTTATTGAAAAAAATGGATCAAGATGTGGAAAAAATGGTGATGGGGCAAACGGCCATCGTTAGGACATCGCGTGTTGATCAAGATTTTGGCGAGGCCATACTAGAAGATGGTGGTGCAGGCTTAATATTAAAAGTGAGATCAACGGGCGATATTACTTACAAGCAAGGTGATAAGGTGGTTTTGATTGAATATATAAAGGAAACCAATGTTTTTAGAGTGGTATCCGAAAGTGAATTTAATGGTATTTAAAAAACCTTAAATATTTTGTAGTGAGATCTTTGCGCGAAAGCCATTTTGCTTTCAGGCAAGGCAAAAACGCACGATAGACCTGTAGGTGCAGGTTTAGGCACCTTTGGATGGCCTTTAGGCCGAACACCATGGAAGGTGTGAGTCCAAAGAGGGAGTTTATGTTTTATAAATAACCGATTGAGTACGTTTTTAACGCCGCATGGGAGCAAAATGGCTTTCGTGCAAAGGTCTCTTAATAAAGATTAATTAAACGGAGTATAAATCAATGAGTGAATATTTTTCTGATGTTGCTGCATTGGCGGTAGTCATAGGTGTGATATTTGTTGTGCTGCTTGGCTTTATTGCTGTTGTCAAGGCATGGTATATCAAGGTGCCGCAAGGAACAGCTTTAATTATTAATGGCTTGGGTGGCGCATTAAAAGTTAGTTTTACCGGAGCGATTGTCTATCCTGTCATTTACAAAAAGGAATTAATGAAAATTTCATTAATTGCGCTTGAGGTTGATCGGCGAGGTAAAGATGGTTTGATCTGTCAGGATAATATGCGCGCTGACATAACCGTGGCCTTCTATTTACGTGTAAATGAAACTACACAAGATGTATTGAAGGTTGCTAAGTCTGTCGGTGCCGAACGTGCATCAGATAGAGATGCCGTAAATTTACTATTTAATGCAAAGTTTTCCGAGGCTCTAAAAACAGTTGGTAAGCAAATTGAATTTGTTAAGTTATTTGAGAATAGACAAGAATTTCGTGAAAAAATTATAGAAGTTATTGGTAATGACTTAAATGGTTACGTGTTAGAAGATGTGGCTATTGATTATCTTGAGCAAACGCCAAAATCAGCCTTGGATCCAAGTAATATTTTGGATGCCGAAGGTATCAAAAAGATTACTGAGTTGACGGCGGAGCAAAATATTCGTACCAATATTCTTGAGCGTGATGAACAGCTAGCGATCAAAAAGAAAGATGTTGAAACAGTTGAGGCGATGCTAGAGCTTGAAAGGCAGCAGGCTGATGCTCAGGCAAAACAAGAGCGTGAAATAGCAACCTTGCGTGCTCGTGAAGAAGCGGAAACGAAAAAAGTACAGGAAGAAGAGCGTAAAAAAGCAGAATCAACAACGATATCCGTTGAGCAAGATCTGGCTGTACAAATGGAAAATCAAAAGCGAGAAATAGAAGTTGCTGAGCAAAATAGGCAAAGAGCGGTTGCAATTGAGCAAGAAAAGGTGACCCGAGCCCGTGATTTAGAGGTCGTGTCTCGTGAGCGTGAAGTGGAGCTTCAGCGTATTGAAGCGGAGAAAGCGATTGAAGTTGAGAAAAAGGAAATTGCTAATGTGATTCGTGAGCGGGTAATGGTCGATAAAACGGTTGCTATTGAAGAAGAGCGAATTAAAGAAGTTAGAGAAGTTTCAGAAGCTGATCGTCTGAAGCAGGTTCAAGTATTGGCTGCTGAAGCTCAGGCAGATGAAGAAAAGGTTAAACAAGTTAAGGCTGCTGAAGCAGAAGAATTATCTGCTAAACACAAAGCAATGGAAATTACTACCATAGCTCAGGCGCGTTTAGAGGCGACGGCTAAAGATGCCGATGGCAAGAAAAAACTTGCTGAAGGCATTCAGGCGGAGCGTGCTGCACCTGGACTGGCTGACGCGAAAGTACAGGAAGCAAAAGCAGATGCCCTAGAAAAAGAAGGCCTTGCGGAAGCCAGAGTGATTAGTGCTAAAGGTGAATCTGAAGCGAGTGCCAAGCGACAAGTAGGTCTTGCCGGTGCAGATGTAACTAGAGAACAATTTAAAGCAGAAGCTGATGGCTTAGTTGAGAAATTCCAAGCAATGGGAACCATGAGCGAAAGTGCACGAGAGCACGAAGAGTTCCGTATGAGTTTGGAAACAGCACTGAAAGAGGCATTGGCTTCTATTGAAGCTGGTAAAGATATTGCCAAAGAAAATGCGGAAGTGCTTGCAACAGCACTGGAAAAAGCAAAAATTGATATCGTTGGCGGTGAAGATCATTTTTTCAATAACTTTGCAAAAGCGCTTTCTATTGGTAAAGCAATTGATGGCTTGGCGGATAAAAGTGATACCTTAACAGCATTGGTCGGTAAGTTTATAGGAAGCAAAAATACCGAAGAAAAGACAGATGCTTAATATATAGTTAAGTATTATGGGAGGTACTACCTCCCATTTTTTTGTCAGAAAAAATCTTGCCAGTAATAGGAAGAGGGTGATATGGCAATCCAAAATCAAAATGAAAAAAGTCAAGAGGCCAGTTCTGTAACAGATAAAGCGGTTGCGGAAGGCGGTGCGTATGAGGTTATTCGTAAGCGATTACTTGACCAAGGGCGTGAGCTTAACCAAAAAACGGAACAATTAAACAGTGATCGCCTAAAAGAATTTGGCAGCTCAGATATGAGTGTTGCCGCGCGTGTACGTATTCGTACGGAAAATAACTGTGTTGCTAGAGATATTGTTCAGGTCGGTAAGCATTTGCTTTTTGGTTACAATGTTTTTATTGGCCTTAAGAAAGAAACAAAAATTGATGATGTTTTTTCGCTTTTTTCAATTGTTAAAAATGAAGACGCCTATGAAATGCAAGCCATTGATATGGTCGATACATTTTTATCTGACCCGCGCTTTGTGAATGATTTTGATGAGCTATATCGATATTACAAAAATACACATCTAACTCAGCTAACGATCGCTCATGGTAAATTGCTTGCCGGTTTTCAGATAGGCGAAAAGTTAGAAGATATTCGGGTTTTTCGTTGGTCTATTTCTGCTAATGGCGAAAAAGTAGAATATATAGATAATCGAGGTGAGCGCGATATTCAATTGCCGCCACCTTATGATTTTGAATGGATCTCTACCACAAGAGAAGATATTGTTCATGGCCGCCATGCACATATTAATATCTTGGATACCGTATTTGTAGAAACACTTGCCGGCGATTTAACGGTAAAGATAGAAAACAATACAGAAGATGGTCTCGGTATTTATCGTGAGGCAGTAGAAGATAAAACACAATCGTTGGATGATGCTCAAATCTTTTATGCGCAAGTAGGCAAGCTAATTCTTTTAAAAATATTGCCTTATCGTGAACATCAATGGCGCTATTTGATTTTTAACACGCTGACTGAAAAAGTGCTGCGCATGGATGAAATTGGTCAATCATGTGTTCAGCTCCCGGAAGATCATGGAATTATATTTCCTGGTGGCTACTATCTTGAAAATGGTGAATATAAAAAATTTACTAGCGAGTACAGTGGTCTAAAGTTCAAACGCAGTGTCCGTTCTCCGAACGGTGAAGATGTTCTTTATATTTTTTATGAACCTGAAGATGGGGTTGTTGGTTTATTTACTTACAACATGATCGATAAAAAACTGAGAAACCCAATCTATGGCAATGGCTACGCCCGCTTTGAAAATGGCGTCATTGTTATTTTTTCAGCCGATTCAGAGCCTACGCGTGTGCATCCTATGCAAGTCTGGCATACGCCCTATGAAAGTGTTGAATATGCGAGCAAGGCACCCGTTAGTCATACTTTTCTTGGTCGTATTGGTAACTCAATATTAGTGCGAGGTATTTCAGATTTATATAGTATTTGTCGAATGATTGATAATCAGTTCGTATCAGTACAACTTTATGAAGAGTTAAACAAGGTAGTTACAAAAATATTTGATGACCATTATTGGCTTGCGGAAGAAGGGGCTGAAGGTATTGATATTACCCTCAAGGCCATTGCTGAAACAGCTGAGCTTGTCATCGATGAATTTGAAAAGGTGGAGAGTATACGTAAGCAGTCGGATAAAACAATGGCGCTTGCTGAGCAGGATCAAGAGAAATTATTGTTAGAAGTTCGACCTGATAATTGGGGGTCTGCGGATAAGTACATCAAGGCTTTGAGCCAACTACGACGTCAACGCGGACACCTAACCACGATAAGAGACTATCGCTATATTGATGTTGATCGCATCGATGTTTTGGACAAGCAATTAGTGACCGTTGAAGAGCAATTGAGTGAAAAAACCGTTGAGTTTTTAATGGATGAGCAGGCTTTACAGCCTTATTTATCCAATATTGATGAACTCAATAAAGAAATTGATCAAGTAAAAACCATTGCTGAATTATCGCCGCAATTAGAGCGCATCGAAGGTATTGCAACAGAATTAGACCTGTTGTCAGAGTTGATGAATAGCCTAAAGATTGATGATGCGGTAGTGCGCACACGTATTATTGATAGTATTTCTGAAGTTTATTCGAAACTTAATCAAAGTAAAGCTCAAGCGAAGCATAAGCAAAAAGGTTTAGGCTCTAAAGAAGCGGTAGCACAGTTTTCCGCTCAGTTTAAATTATTTTCGCAAACGATTACGAATGCTCTCGGATTATCGACAACACCAGAAAAATGTGATGAGCAGTTATCTCGACTATTAGTACAGTTAGAAGAGTTAGAAGGGCAGTTTAGCGATTACGATGAATTTCTTGCGGATATTATGAGTAAGCGTGAAGAAGTCTATCAATCATTTGAATCACATAAACAGCAGTTATTAGATAATCGTCAACGCAAAGCTCAATCCATTGGCGATGCCGCCAGCAGAGTATTAACAAGCATTGAAAAGCGTTCATTAAAATTTACTGAAGCCGATCAGTTAAATACCTATTTTGCTTCAGATCCAATGGTATCTAAAATTCGTGAGTTGAGTGAACGCTTGAGAGAATTGGATGATGCGGTTAAAGCGGACGATATCGATGCACGATACAAAGCGATCAAGGAACAAGCTCAACGATCTCTTAGAGACAAAACCGATATTTATGAAGAGGGCGGCAATGTTATTAAATTGGGTCCAAGGCACAAATTTAGTGTTAATACCCAGGAGTTGGATTTAACGATATTGCCTCGCTCAGAAGGTTTATCTTTGCATTTAACCGGCACGCAGTTTTACGAGGCAATTAATCATTCCGAATTACATGCCTTAAAAGATTATTGGAATTTATCGCTTGAGTCAGAGAATGCTGACCTTTATCGTGCTGAATACCTCGCTGCGTCGATATTAGATGCGGCGGAAGCGCATCAGCATAATCTTTCCATGGAAAAATTGCGTATCGCAGCAAATGATATTGATTCCTTGAGCGATATTGTGCGCGAATACGCCATGCCTCGTTATAAAGAAGGTTATGAAAAAGGTGTGCATGATCATGATGCCACTTTATTGCTGCAAGCGCTTATTCCTGCCATTGAGCGGGCAGAGTTATTGCGTTATGACCCTATTAGTCGCGGTCTGGCTCAGATTGTTTGGGCTAATATCAATAGTGATAAAAATACCGTTAGCTACGAATTAAGCCATCAAACTTGGCCGCAGAGAGCAATATCTGCTTATCAAATGCAAGCTGCATTCTCAAGCTATCACGGAATTGCTTTGTTAAGTAGTGAAGTTGAAAAAGGCATTGCCTTATTTCTAGAGCGGCACCCTATCCCAGTTGAAACGCTCCATATAAAACAAGCAGCCAACTATTTGGTAGCGGAATTAGGTCGTGAACGTATTGAGTTTATTGGTAGTAAGTATGCGACGCAGCTAGTTGATGAGTTTAAACATTCATTAAATGATGCCGATTGGCGACAATACCAAAAATCTCTCGAAGAATTATCTGGATGGCCAGCAGAGCGTTGGAATTTAACAAAAGCTTGGCTGGAGGCTCTGGTGCAGAGCAAAGAGCTGTCTTTGCTCGCTCGCTATATTCCAGAAGCGATAGGAATCATTAATGCTGATGAGCGTATTAGTCGGCGTTTTGTGGAAGCGGATCTAGAGATAACTATTTCAGGTTTGTTAGGCGATCACCCTCGAATTAAAGAGCAGTCGCTTTTCTTCTCCGTCGATGATTTTTTGCAGAGAGTGAGCCGCCATAAGTATGAAGTGATTCCTGGTTATCGCCGTTATTTAGAAATACGTCAGCAAATTATTCAGGAAGAACGAAATCGATTGCGTTTAGAAGAATTTAAAGCCAAGCCTTTAAGTTCATTTGTGCGTAACCGCTTAATTAACGAAGCCTACCTTCCTATTATTGGCGATAACTTGGCAAAACAAATGGGAACAGTTGGTGAGAATAAGCGTACCGACTTGATGGGCTTGTTGATGATGATTTCCCCGCCGGGTTACGGTAAAACAACACTAATGGAATATGTAGCCAATCGTTTGGGCTTGATTTTTATGAAAATCAATTGTCCATCCCTGGGGCATGATGTTTTGTCCTTGGATCCCGAACAGGCACCAAATGCCACAGCAAAGCAGGAATTGATTAAGCTTAACCTGGGTTTAGAAATGGGAAACAATGTCATGCTTTATTTGGATGACATTCAACATACACACCCAGAATTTTTACAAAAATTTATTTCTTTATGTGATGGTACGCGTCGAATAGAAGGTATTTGGAATGGCAAAACTAAAACCTATGATATGCGTGGCCGCAAGTTTTGTGTCGTAATGGCAGGTAACCCTTATACTGAATCTGGCGAAGCGTTTAAAGTGCCAGATATGCTAGCAAACCGAGCAGATATTTATAACTTAGGTGATATTCTTGGTGGTATGGATGAGCAGTTTGCACTCAGTTATATCGAAAATTCACTCACATCTAACCCAGTGTTGGCTCCCTTAGCGCTACGTGACCTTAATGATGTCTATAAACTTGTTAAAATGTCTAAGGGAGAGAATATACCGACAACGGATTTGAGTTATCAATACAGCGGTGCTGAGATTAACGAAATTACAGAAGTACTGCGTAAAATGTTTGTTGTTCAAGAGATTGTGCTTAAAATTAACCAGCAATATATTGCTTCTGCGGCACAAAATGATAAATATCGCACTGAGCCACCATTTAAATTGCAAGGGAGTTATCGCAATATGAATAAAATGGCTGAGAAAATTTCGTCAGTGATGAATCAAGATGAACTAATGGAAATGATCGATGATCACTATCTTGGTGAATCACAGTTGCTAACTACTGGGGCAGAGGATAATTTGCTTAAAATGGCTGAGTTAAGAGGTAATATGACCCAGGAGCAAAGCAAACGTTGGCAGCAAATTAAAAAAGATTTTATGCGGAATAAAGCCATGGGCGGTGACGATGCCGATGTGGCACAGAAAGTCGTAGTGCAACTTAACGATATTGTTGATGGATTAAAAGGCTTGGTTCGCGTAACCGCGAGTAACGGTAAATCCTTGTCTTCAGTAGCAGAGGTATTGAATAAAGAAGTGACATCTCCTGTGTTACAAGATGAAAATGACCAGCCTCAAGTTCTTACTGAAAGTTCTCAGATGGTTAACACCATGATAGAAATTTTAGAGAAAATCGATACGATTTTAGATGGTGAAGATAGCCAAACTGTCAATGCGTCACTATTAACCTTGGCAAAAGAGATAGAAACGCTAGCTAAACCACTGATCAAGAAAATGGATAAAAAGCTTGCGGTAGATTTAAGAACTTACTATAGAATCACAGAAATTTCTAAGAAATTTATAGATTTGAAGAAGAAGAGCTAATAAAGATAAGCTTTGCTAACAAGCGACTTAAAAAGAGCATGCTGAATAAGTTATATAACTTTACTCTCGGCTTCATTCTTGCGAAGGCGGGAATGACCATATTCTTTTTAATTGTCTCGGTATTATATATGAATTTTCTAATAGTTTTGTCGATGTCCATGAAAACGTTAAGGGGGGATCATGTTTGAAGGATTAACTCTAGACTTTTCAAAAGTGGAATGGTTTATTCATGGTACCATTTTTATATGTAATTTATTACTACTACTTTTTTCTAAGCCAATAATTAATCGCATTGACCCTGGTCAGGATCATTCTATTGCGCTTAAAATTTTTGTTACCATCAATCTCTTCTTTTTAATATTTCATATTACCGATATCGCTTTAATGACACTTGATATCGACTACCAAAACTTATTCATTAAATTGGCCTATACGGCTTTATGCTTTTATGTTTGCTTATTAGTTTTTAAAGTAGGAAATGCATTTTTTAGAAGAAAGTTCGGCAAAGCAAAAGTATTTGAAGGGGAAACCGTATATCAGGATTCATACAGCAGCCGCTTAGTAGAGTTAATATTTTTAGTCACACTATTTTTACTGACTACTTATCTATTAATAAAAATATGGGGGATGGATAGCTTGTTGGAAACAACAGGCATTTTTGGCATTGCAGTAGGTTTTGCAGCATTGACAAGTAATGTTTGGGCTCCGGATATTTTAAGTGGTTTAATTATATTAAACACCAATATCCTCGAAGATGGTGATGTTGTTGTAATCGATGGATACAAGGATGAATATATTATTCATAAGGTGAGCTTTATTTATACAGTGCTGTATGATATCCGTAATAATCATCGAACATTTATTCGAAATAAAAAATTTATAGAATCAAAGATAGACAATTTGAGTAGAGTAGCTAGTACGGATGGGATTAGAAAATCAATTAGCTATAATATTGGCTATCCTGAGTTATCTTCAGAAGATAAAGAAGTAAGAGCTAAAAATTTAAGAGAATTTTTTAAAAAAATCGATAAGCTTTTTTCAGGTGCTTATGCCATTGCTGAAGAAAGAAAAGATATTCTCTTAAAAACTCAAAAACCATTTGAGTGGCTGCTAACAAAAACAGGTGATTATGCGCTTGAATATACGTTATTTATTTATCTTGAGCCGGTTCCTACCACTAAAATTACATCAATAGCTAGAAAGCATATATTAACGAGTGTATATAAAATAAATGAAGTGGTTCTTGAATCTGCGACACTAGTTGGCTTAGAGTTAAAAACACCAGATCTGATTGACATTGATAAAGCAAATTGCTAGCGAGTCACTATTACAAGAATACATCGAGGAAACAGAAATCTATTGTTGCTCTCGACGTCATAAATTTATAAAAAGAGGATAATGGTATGCAGTGTACAGCCTGTAACGAAGGTAAATTGGAAAAAAGTAAAATTGATGACTTATTTGATGCTCATACCTGTAGTCATTGTGGAGGGCATTGGATCTTGATCAAAGATTTTTTGGCCTGGAAAGAAAATAATCCTGATTTTCATTTTGACGAGGCATTAGATTATGAACAAGAAGCCGTTGATTCTGTGCGCGCACTTTTTTGCCCGGTAAGTGGTGTTATTATGTCAAAGTTCAAAGTGTCCTCGCAAAATGGCTACAGAATAGACTATAGCGCTAGTGTAGGCGGTGTCTGGCTAGATAAGGGCGAGTGGGATATGCTGAAAAAGGATGGTGTTGCGCAATCATTAAATAGTATTGCTACTAATGCATGGCAGCATAAACTTCGCATGGAAGAGGCTGCTAAAAATTTTAGTGATATCTATAAAGCAAAATTTGGTGAAGAAAATTATCTAAAACTTAAAGAAATCAGAGAGTGGTTAATAATACAGCCACAATCTATCGGAATGAAAAACTATCTTGTCGCTGTTGATCCCTATTCAGCAGAAAAATAGTAGACTCCGCTCAATAAAAAATAGAGGTGCTTTGCATTGGCAAAAACAACATTATCAGATGACTATGATGAAAACTATAGTATATTTTTTCAGGAATCTGTTGATACAGGTTGTGTATGGGGGCTTCAAAGTGATGAAGGTTGGGCTCAATGTGATTCTGAAAAGTACAAAGATACACCAGTCATTCCCTTTTGGTCACAGCCTGAATATGCTGAATCTCACTGTCAGAATGAATGGTCTGGTTATGAGGTTGTTGCTATTGCCCTAGAGGAATTTTTAGATGATTGGCTGACGGGTATGCATGAAGATGTCCTACTTATTGGTATTAATTGGAATGAAGCATTGGAAGGGGAAGAACACGAACCTTTAGATGTGCTGCACGAATTTGAGCAAATGCTGAATTAATGGCTAGTTTCGTGTCATATTGATGAAGAATAATGTCAAGAAAATAAATGTGAGTGCAATAAAAAGCCGGTTTCATAACCGGCTTTTTATTGCACTCACTTATTAGCTTTTATTAAGCAACAGATGAATGGGACTCGCTAAACATATCATCACTGCCAAATAGATACTTTTGTACTATGTCTACGACGTTATTTTCTGTATAGCTTTCGAGCTCTGATAATGAATCAAACTCTGGTGTTACCTTCTCGCTCTCATAATGATCGCCCTTAACCAAACCAACTTCGCAAAGTACATATTTTTTAGGTGTTGCAGAGTCTTTGCACAATCCTAGTACAGCAAAGCCAAAGTCAGAACAAAGGCGGTACAACTGTGGAAGTTTTGAGTCTTCACTGATGTTGATTTCTCGAGTCTTTTCAACAAGGTGTTGTTTTTTTGATGTAAAGAACATGATGTTTACCTCTCTACAGCGTTTCAATGCTTATTATTAGGGCACGCTGGCTTATGTTAGGTTTTGATAATGTGCGTTTTTAAAATACTTATCGCAATTTGCCTCAATATGGACTACTTCTATGGCCTAAATATGGCCTAAATCGATAATTATTGACAGTCTTTTGGTAAATTTTTGACGATGGTAATCCATTTTTGTGATTTCTGTCACATTTGCTGGCGTTGATATCAACATTCGTGCCCGCTTATGTTGCAGTGCAGCTAAAATCGTGCATTCGACTTTGGTCGTAATTTTTGGGTGTAAATGAGAGCGCTAATTTTTACGGCACAAAAAATTACCTATTTGCGCTAGAAAATAAAAAATTAGACCAGCAATTAGCCCTAGTGCATGAGAATCGACGGCAATACTCATACCGATCAAATGAGCGATGGCGGTATTTTCCCCATAGCATTGTTCATACACTATTTTCCCAATAAGGCCGGCAAGTACAATACCGAAGAGCAAAGGCGATGTTCGCCAGTGTAAAAGTATGAGATAGACTAATAAGCCATGAAATATACCGGAAAATCCAACGTAAAATAGAAGGTTGCTGGTAAACCACAAGCCCATACTGGTGAAGATACTGCTAAAAAGTAAAAATAATATTAGTAAATTACCCGAAAGCCACCGGCGAAATATAAAGCGTAATAATATTAAATGAACAATAACGATAAATAAGTGAAACCAGTTGGCATGAATGAAGTGTGCTGTTACTAAACGCCACGGTTCGCTAAAAAACTCTTTGGCTCCAGAGTTGGGTTTTAAGGCAAATAATTCGATAAATGTGGGTGTAGGAATAAATACGAGTAGTATTAAGATTAATATAACAAAAGAAAAGTAGTGCTTAGTGAGAGGATAGATTTTTTGCAACATATTAAAAGCGTCATCAAACCCTAGATATTGTTGCCTTAATAATAATGCGTAGTAGCTGTTAATGCTATGCCCTTCTGTCGCCTTTCATGTGGGGGTAATATATCCATGCTAGGCCATAGTCCTGATGAAAGACAAGCAGCATAGCCATTATTTAATCCTGCCGATATCATCGAGTGTTGTGCCTGCACGTGATTGTATGATAAAGAGAGAGAAGTCAGTTTAATTTGTTCGTGTTCAGGATATAAGATGCTATACCATGTACGAGGAGTAGCATCATTTGCTGGCATTCCTATAGCGCCTGTATTGTGCCATAGCCTGTTACCTATGTGCTTCGTAAACGGAATGCCACTATGGCCAGCAATAATAATATCTGCTTGTTCACAGTGCTTGAACTGTCGCTTAAATTCTACTGTTGCGGTTGATGGAAAAATAAATTGATTGATCGATGTGACACTACCATGAACAATATGAATCTTTTCTTCATTCATCGAAAGCGTAATATTTTTCGGTAAAGTAGAAAACCATTCTCTCTGTTTACTGTTTAATTTTTTATTAGCAAAGTTGAACCATTCTACAGAGAGTAAATCACAATGACTTCCCTGATTAAAACCGCACCCACAATCATCAGCGCCTGAAGCAAAAGACTCTTCACAGTTACCCATAACAACGTGAATGCCCCAATTTTGTACAAAATCTACGCTCTCGCAAGGTTGACCACAATAAGCAACAATATCCCCAGTGCAGATAATATGGTCAGCACTGATTGATAGTGACTGGGCGACATCTTTAAGCGCCTTTAAAGCATCAAGATTAGAATAAGCCCCACCAAATATGAGTAGGGGCTGATAAAATTCACCTAAATTCATTGCGTTGTAGTGTTAACCATTAATAACGATTGTGCCACTAGATTTCTTTTGCCCCAAAAAGAATGTAGTACAGCCAATGAGTAAAATACCGATACAAATAATCAGTAGTTTCGAGTATTTATGGCTATAGCCAAATAAGGGTTCCATCCAATTTACATAAGCAGAACTTTCTAATAAATAAAGCCCGCCACCAAGTATTGCGGACAAAAAGGAAACCAATAATGCCCATGTTGCTATTTTTTTGTCGCCCCAAATGCTGAAAAAGATAACGGGCGCTAAGAATAAAGAGACAGTTCCACTTACGGCAACGGCTGCATAAAGATCTTTGCTATCGAACCATAAAAATATCCCGCCTCCTAATAGAAACGCCAACATCACTAAGCGCCCATTAACGGTGGTCGGTTTCATAATGCCCATATCGACAGCCACAAGCTTTGAAGCGCTAGAAAAAGTAGAGTCTAACGTAGACATCGCTGAAATAATCAATGCCATATTAAAAATAAGCATGCAATGCTCGCCAAATAGACGGGTTAATGTGGTGATCATATCTTCATTGGTTTCGCTAAGTACGCCTGCAAAGACACCCAACATCCCAAAAATAAATATACAAAAAATAGAAATGAAAGCAGCATAATTAAAAGATTTACGAGTAGTTTCGCGGTCAGCTAAAAAGCCTCTATCCATCATAACGGGATCGTGTAATGGATAACTCCATACTTGTAAAAAAGCAACTATCAGCAAAACCCAACCAGGGCTGGTGATATCTGGTGATGATGTGATTGCAGCTTGTAAACTGAATTGAGGGTGAAAAAGCATCAGAACCAGAAGCATGGCTAAAGCAAGTATTACTAAAATAGCTTGAAGTACATCGGTTTTAAGAGAGGCTCGTAGCCCCCCAAACATTGAGTAAGAAAATGTAATCAACGCAACGCCTGCCATCGTTAATATATTTTCTTTTGAGCCTGATACCCCAAATATCAAACCAATGACTAAAAGATTCGAGAAAACTTCGCTAAGTAATCTCAAGATAATAACAAGGTTGTAGCAATGATTACCTATACTGCCAAATTGACTTTGCATAAAACTCTGGATATTACCTTTTCCATGTTTAAAGCGAAGGTGGTCAATAATTTTGCCTCCAGTAAAAAAGCTAATATAGTAAGCAGCGTAAGCCAGTGCGCCGGAAATACCATAATAGAAACCGAGTATTGCTGCGGTCATTAGCGATCGAGCAAATATCCAAGTGGTGACCTGTGAAAGTACGAGAGTCCATAGGTTTGGGGCCACGCCGTTATCAGAAAAACCTTTAAAAAATCCATCAGCCGTTTGAACCCTTGGAGACAGTAAAAGGCAAATACCAGTAATAGCCAACGTACCAAAGACTAGATAATAATTAATAGGTATATTCATAAGCGTGTCGTCAGATAATTAGTAGTAGAAAATGATCTTAGGTTAGATAATAATTTGAAATAAAGTTCACGATATATGACAGAAAAATTATGATTATAGATTTTACTAAAATGCCGACACTAACACGTTATCATGTAATGACCCAAACCATTGTTCCTCGGCCTATCGCCTGGGTTTTGTCTCAAAATGAAGATAAAAGTCTTAATGTGGCTCCTTTTTCTTTCTTTAACGCCGTATGTTCTAATCCACCATTACTCATGTTTTCGGTAGGAAGAAAAAGTAATGGTGAAATTAAAGATACTCGAAAAAATGTATTGAGTGGTCGCCCCTTCATTATTCATATTGCCAGTGTAGAACAGGCTAAACTTGTCAACAATAGTGCAGCAGAGTTGAGCTATGGCGATTCTGAAGTACCTGCAGAATTGCTGACATATGTTGATTTTACCGATTGCCCGTTGCCCATAATTGCTGGCTGTAAAGTAGCCTATTGCTGTGAGTTATATAGTGTGCATGAAATAGGGCCAAATAAGCAGGCTATTATTTATGCAGAAATTAAGCAGTTATATCTTGAAAACCAAATTGTAGAAGAGTTAGGTGGTCGATACAGCATTAATTCTGATGCGTTAAACCCTTTAGTTCGTCTAGGTGGTTCAAATTACTCGAAATTAGATGGTTTTTTTTCGCTTGTTCGGCCTAATAAATAGTATCGAATATGATGTTTTTATTTTTTACATAGTAATTGAGTTAGTTGGTCAAAAGGAATAGGCTTGCAGAAAAAATAACCTTGGTATTGATGGCAGCCTAATTTTTTTAAACAGTCTAACTCTTCTTGAGTTTCAACACCTTCGGCAATGATATCCATATTTAAGTTTTTTCCTAAACCTATGATCATTTTGGCAATTGCATAATTATTTTTGTCTACGTTAATATCTTTTACAAATGCTCTGTCAATTTTAATAACATCTGCCGGGAGCTGCTTTAAATAAGATAGTGAAGAATAGCCCGTTCCAAAGTCGTCAATAGAGAATTGTATGCCAGTATCCTTCAATGTTTCGAGAATTTTAATTGACGATTTAATATCACCCATCATAATGCTTTCAGTAATTTCAATAGAGAAATGCTGGGGGTCTATATTGTGTTTTTTTATGGCTGTTAAAATGGTTTCTACAAAATTATCCTGGCTAATATGTTTTGCACTGATGTTAATCGATGTTTTTTTAAAGGACTCCGGCAGACTAAGTTGTTCAAGTCGATATATGTCTTTACATGCTTGATTTAATACCCATTCACTAATTTTAATAATCAAATCGCTTTGCTCTGCTATGGGTATATACACTGCGGGAGATTCGTAGCCTCTGTTCGGGTTGTTCCAGCGTAGTAAGGCTTCTGTTCCGATAATATTGCCGTAAATGTCAAATTGCGGTTGGTAGTGCAATTCAAACTCATCATTTTTTATGGCTTGTTTAATCTCTACTTCGTAAAGTATTTTCTGATTCAGTTTTTCTGACATTTTATCATTATATTTCAATCCACTTGATAAGTCAGAGCGTTTTGCTTCATGCATTGCTAGGTTAGAATTTTTAATTAATTCATCAGAGCTTTTATTTCCATTATGAAAGATGTCATACCCTATATAAGCAGATAAAGCATAATTGTTGTTATTGATTGACATCGGTTTTTTTATATAAGTTAATATTCTTTCTATATGATTTTTTGTGATAGGTTCTATATTATCTTTGTTAGAACTCTCTATTAAGATAACAAATTCATTTCCTCCAAGTCGGGCTATAGGGAAGTCGATGGGGGTTATTTTTTTAATTCTGTTTGCTATTTTTTCAATAGTTTTGTCACCAACTCCATGCCCCATTAATTCATTGATTTGTTTTAAGTTATTAACATTGATAAATATTACTGACCCCGAAGAATTTTCACTTTCAGAATTTTTCAAAGCCTTTTCAAGTTTTTTATTGAAATATCTTATGTTGTATAACCTGGTTAAATAATCATGGTTGGCCTGAAAAGCAATTTTTTCTTCGGCTGCTTTCCTGGCCTCTACTTCCCTGATGATGTTCCCATGATCTATTGCAGATTTGCAGCTAAGTTGGAGTTTTTCTATGATGGGCGCTAGCGTTTTTGCAATATCAAAATCATCACGTTCTAAGAAAGATGTTGCCATAACTCCATAGTTTTCTATTTTGAAAAAATAATATTTTTTTTCGTTTTCGTTTTCGTTTTCGTTTTCGTTTTCGTTTTCGTTTTCGTTTTCGCTGTTATTGTATGCTATAACTGCTTGTAATAGTTTGTCATCATATTTGTATTCCTTTTCTTTGTTCCTTTTGGGGATGCTTGTGATGTGTTTTATGCCACAATTTTTTCTCTCTTCAGTAGGATTACCATTTTTATCGTGATAAAGAAATATATGTGAGCTAGATAAATTAAGTCTGGAATTGCAGGTTCGCAAAAAATTATTTAACATTTTTTTTAAGTTGTAAGGTTCGCTCAGAGCCAGTACCAGTTCGTACTGTATTGACATGATTTGTAGTGCTTTTTTCATTATTTATTTTTATGCCATACCAATTACGGTTGATTTATTGAGTAAGTCAATCGAACCATATTGAGAGTTAGTTATTTCTCCTAGAGAGAGGCCTCCTATCATAGGTAGTGAGGAATGAATACCCTGAAGAGCCTCTAATTCTTTAGAAAATTCATCCTGTAAATAAAGAATACGACTAATACAGTCGAACAAGAGGAGTATGCTTGGATTGTCGATAGGCTTAAACTCATTTGCGAGCTGGTTTGATGCTTGTATCAGCTTTTTATGGTCGCCTTTCAAAATGTTAATGGTCGCATTAATGGGAACGTTGCCGACGCACTCTAAGAACGCTGTGTCAGTGGTAATAGGATCTCTGACTAAGACATTGCCACTGATATCGACAATTCCTAGCGGGAAGTCTTTCGCGACATCAAAGAAATTCTCTTTATTAATAAGATTGCCGCTGAGCCGTTGAATAGTGTCTCGATAGACTTCAAAAGCAGGTTGGTAATCCAGACTCTCCAAGCGATGGCCTTTAGCACCGGTGACTAAATAGGGACCATCGCATATTTCCCAACCATGGCTTGTGCTTCTGGATAAGTTTCCCGGTATACCAACAACTTGCACTGCGTTGTGAATGAGTCCTTTATTGGTAAATATGCAGGGTTTGGGTATAAATTCCAGTGAGCCTGTACCACCGCCAATGACGGTGATACCCGAGCCAATGTATTCATGAAAATGATGAATGAAGTCTTCGTTGGAGTGGCAAAGCGCATCAGCAAAGATAAGAAAATTTTGATAGAGGGTAATATTGCTGCTGTTGGATTCGATCAGCTCTTCGATTGCATCAGTGTTTTGATCAAGTTCGGAGTAGTTGTTGACCGTCAACTCAAAAGGTAGTCCTAGGATGATAGTTCCTGTGTCGTATATTTCTCTGCGATTAATAATTTTTGGAAATACCCCTCCAGAGATAGGAAGGTTGCACTGTTTTAGTGCTTTTGTAAGCTCAGATGTATCTAGCTGATTGTCGCTACATGCAATGATGAGTAGACTGGAGGGCTGCTCTGATTCAACCTGCTTCAAGCCTTCTATCAATGCTTGATCATCTGCACTCTGTGTTGACCAAACAATGGTTTCTTTCGTAAGCATAGTGCCGCTATTCCAGTGTTTTGTTATGGTTCAAGGCGTATAGATAGTGTAGATCAAAATGTGAATAGAGCTAATTTAATCAGGCCAAAGAGTTTGTTTTGGCGCGCAATAAAGTACAGCGAAATCGTGTTAACATTGCGGCTTTTATTATCAGGCACTGCTAAAAATTCTATTTTTTAGAGGTGTCCCTACTGAGAAAGAGAGAGTCTATTGTCGATTGATAAGTTACCTGATTTTGATGAGTTTTGTGAGCTTTTAATGCCGCTTGGGGCGCTAAATAGTCCGTCAGAGCTACATGGCTTGTTATGTGGCAAGTTGTGTGGTGGCGCTGACTTGACCACGGATCAATGGTTGGACGCGGCCTGGAGCGTTTTAGATATCACCGGGCAGCCTAATGCCGAAGTTGAAGGGCCTGTTCTTGACCTCTACCATTTAACCCAAAAACAGCTCGATTCGGGAGACTACGACCTACAGCCTTTTTTACCCGATGAGCATATGGAGTTGGATCAGCGATTGCAGGCGCTGTCACAATGGTGTCACGGTTTTCTCAGTGGTTTTGGTAGTGCTGGAATTCATCCCGATAAGGCGTTTTCAAATGATCAGGCTGACAGCTTGAGAGATTTGGCTGCTATTGTTCAGGTAGCCATTGATGAAGAAGAGGGCGATCGGGGTGAGGATGAGAAAGAAGCTGATTATTTTGATTTGGTAGAGCATGTGCGTATTATTGCTTTGAATTTTTACGAAGATAATTTGCAGGATGTGAGTGATAAAGATCAAAAGAACGATTCTCGCGAAAAAACGCTTCATTGATATTGTTAACCTAGCAGTTATTTGTGCCGGGTTAATGACCATAAGGGCGGCTCTAAAAATTGCCTTTTTGCCCGTTGGCGGCGTTGCAGTCGTGCGCCCGCACCTTGCCTACAGGACGTAGGTAATGAGCGAGAGCAGGGAGCGGTAGCGTTGCCTACAGGACGTAGGTAATGAGCGAGAGCAGGGAGCGGTAGCATTACCAACGAACAAAAATTCTAATTTTTAGATATGCCCATAAGAAAATAACCACCAGCTGATTTCATTATGTCAACGATCACTAAGAAAGAGTTCGCTAAACGCAGACAGTCATTAATGTCGCAGATGGAAGCTAATAGCATCGCTATATTGCCTTCTGCGATGGAAAAAAATCGTAACCGTGATGCAGATTATCTTTTTCGGCAAGATAGCGATTTTTATTATTTGAGTGGCTTTCCAGAGCCAGAATCGGTTTTGGTGCTAGTGCCTGGTAGGGAGCATGGAGAAACCATTCTATTTTGTCGCGAACGAGATCGCGCACGCGAAATTTGGGATGGTTATCGAGCGGGGCCAGAGGGAGCGTGTAGTATCTATCAGGCGGATGATGCATTCCCTATTAGCGATATTGACGATATTTTGCCTGGTTTATTAGAAGGGCGAGAACGTGTTTATTATTCGATGGGTCGTGATCAGCGTTTTGACCAAAAAGTCATGGGCTGGGTTAATGCAATTCGTGCGCAAGTGCGTTCAGGTGCATCTCCTCCAGGTGAGTTTTTAAATTTAGATCATCTTCTACATGACCAACGCCTATTTAAACGTGCGGCAGAAATTAAAATTATGCAAGCAGCAGCCAAGATATCTGCTGAGGCACATTGCCGTGCTATGCAAATATGCCGCCCAGGTATGTATGAATATGAATTGGAAGCAGAGCTAATGCATCAATTTATGCGCGCAGGTTCACGTGCTCCTGCCTATAACTCCATTGTAGGCAGTGGTAATAATGCGTGTATTTTGCATTACGTGAACAATAACCGCTTAATGAAAGAAGGTGATTTAGTCCTTATTGATGCGGGCTGCGAATTGGAACATTATGCTTCGGATATCACCCGTACCTTCCCTGTGTCTGGTAAATTCTCTGCCGAGCAAAAAGCGATTTATAACATCGTGCTAGATGCGCAGGCGGCTGCGATTGATGTAATAAAGCCAGGAAATCATTGGAATGATCCCCATGAAATTTCTGTGCGTGTGATTACGCAAGGCTTAGTAGATTTAGGTTTGTTAAACGGAGATGTTGAAAACCTAATAGAAAAAGAAAAGTATAAGCAATTTTATATGCATCGTATTGGTCATTGGTTGGGTATGGATGTTCACGATGTGGGCGATTATAAAATTGGTGGTGAATGGCGAGTGTTGGAACCTGGTATGGTAATGACCGTGGAGCCAGGTATTTATATTGCCCCTGATGATAAAAGTGTTGCCAAGAAGTGGCGAGGAATTGGTGTGCGTATTGAGGATGACGTCGTTATTACCAAGCAAGGTTGTACGGTGTTGTCGGATGGTGTTCCCAAAACCGTGAAGGATATAGAAAAGTTAATGCGGTCAAGAAAACGTAAAAATCGTTAAACGCTTGATTCATTGAGGTTTTTATCAATTTAACCGTGACCAACTGCGGTTGCTAGGTTTAAGGACGCCCTTATATAAAAGTTGCTTAAGAGAAAACGGGTCTACCTATATGAACTCATGTTCAAAACAGCGTATTGTGATTGTGGGTGGCGGTATGGTGGGCATTAGTCTCGCCTTAATGTTATCCAAAACCTTAGCTTCCTCAATTCAGCAAGGTGATATTAGTATCGTGCTTGTTGAGCAATTTCCCCTGAATAATAAAGCGTCGATGGGGCAACCTAGTTTTGATGATCGATCAACGGCTTTGAGTTCAGGTACCTCAACTATTTTGTGTGGTATTGACTGTTGGAGTGAGCTAAAGGCGGCCGCTTCGCCCATTAAACGTATTCATATTTCCGATAAGGGTCACTTTAATGGTGCGCAACTGCAGGCTAGTGATTATCAGCTAGATGCCTTGGGTTATGTGCTCGAAAATAAAAGGCTGGGTTCTGTATTAATGGCTCAGCTTCAGCAAGAGAAGATTAATTGTATCGCTCCCGCTCAAGTCACTCGGTGCGTGGCGCGAAAGGCAGGTTACCAATTAACGGTCAGTCTAGCAGAAGCAGATTCACTTGATTTGCATGCAGATTTATTAGTCCTAGCCGATGGGGCGGATTCTCCTTTGCGCAATCAATTAGGTATTGATACAGAGATGATTGATTACCAACAGTCAGCATTAATTGCCAACGTCGCTTTGGATAGCAGCCATGATGGTATCGCTTATGAGCGTTTTACTGATGAAGGACCTATTGCGTTATTGCCCTTAACGTCTTCTCAGTCACTATCATCCCAAGAACAGCACCGCGCTGCATTAGTTTGGACAATTCCCCAAAATCAACTGGATCATATTGCGAGTCTCGATAGCGATCAATTGCTTAATCATTTGCAAAAACGTTTGGGGTTTCGTGCGGGAAAAATAAATACTATAGGGCAAAAGCAGTTATATCCCCTGCAATTGGTTAAAGCAAAAGAGCAAATACGCTCGCATCTTGTCGTTATGGGTAATGCCGCTCATTTTTTGCATCCCGTGGCAGGCCAAGGGTTTAATTTGGCCATTCGGGATTGTTGGTCATTGGCTCGGCATGTCGCAGCCGCTGCTGAAAAAGGCATGCCCATAGGCACATACACTTCACTTAAAAATTACATTGAACAACAGCATATTGATCAGGCCTTTACTATAGGAATTACTGATTCGTTGGTAACATTATTTTCCTCGGCACATCTATCCAAATCAGTCGTGCGACAACTTGGACTGCTGGGTTTAAATACCATGCCCAAGTTCAAAAAAATATTTGCTGGGCAAATGATGGGAGCCGCTTTATGAAGACATCAGAGTACGATGTTGCTATTGTAGGGGCTGGTTTGGTGGGAGCCGCGTTGGCGGCAGCACTTATCGCAGAGCCGGCTAATCAACATTTATCTATCGCATTGATTGAAAAGAATGATCTTGGCTCTACGCCCGATATTTCTATGCAGCCGCCCCAGTTTGATCCAAGGGTTGTTGCTTTAACGCCAGCTTCCATGAATTTTTTACAAGATATTAATGTTTGGGAGCGCATTCTCGCAACACGTGTTTGCCCCTATCGTTTTATGTATGTTTGGGACGATGAAGGTACGGGAAATATCCACTTTTCTGCAGAAGCATTAGGGCGCAATGAGCTAGGTTTCATTGTTGAAAATCAGTTGGTTCTCAATTCCTTATTAGAAAAAATTCATCAATCTCAACAAGTTGATATCATCAGAGGTAATGCACTTGAATCTATTCAATTAGAAAAAAATCAACAACAGTTGCTTATGTCGAATTCTGAGGTGATACGCACGACGTTGCTAGTTGCTGCGGACGGAGGTCAGTCGCGTGTCCGTGAATTAGCAAATTTGCCCGTGCGTGTATGGGACTACCAGCACAAAGCGATAGTGACTACGGTTAAGTCAGAAAAATCTCATCGAAATACGGCATGGCAGAATTTCTTATCAACCGGTCCATTAGCCTTTTTGCCACTTTCAGACCCTTCCGAACAATATTGTTCTATTGTTTGGTCTATTGAAAATGATAAAGCTGATGAATTAATGGCGTTGAATGATAATGAATTTAAAGCTGCGCTTGCTAATGCTTTTGAGCATACACTAGGCAATGTGGAGTCTGTGGCTAAACGTTTTTGTTTTCCCTTAAAGCAAGGTCATGCAGTTGATTATATCGCACCACAATTAGTTTTAATCGGTGATGCTGCGCACACCATACACCCTTTAGCCGGTCAGGGCGTCAATTTGGGTTTGTTGGATGCTGCTGCATTATCAAATGAAATTACTAGGGCTTCCCAGAGAGGCTTATCCTTGGCTGATGAATCACTGTTGCGACGTTATCAGCGTCAGCGTAAAAAAAATAACCTTGAAATCATGTTTTTGATGGAAGGTTTTAAACGTTTGTTTGGTAGTCGTCATATAGCGGTGCGCTGGTTGCGTAATACGGGATTAAAGTCGGTTAATGGTATGACGCTACTAAAAAATTGGATGGCAAAACAAGCAATGGGGTTAAAATAATCGTACGTCCATAGGACCTACCCATTTTGGTTATCTGTAATAAGGTATTTATATGATCAATCATCAACAGGCTCTCGATCCAAATGAGAAAAAATCGCAATCGATAAGGCGAACGCTTATATTAGTGTTATTGGGTTTGCAGCTAGTTACTATTGTTCTTATTCTTTTTATTATTCATATTTCATCTGAGCGGGATATGAATGCCCAGATTTCTATATTGTTAAAAAATGCCTTGAGTGAATCAAAAGAACATGCTCAAGGTTTTTTAGAACCCTCTTATCGGGCAGTTCAAATAAGTGCTGACATTTTCTCTAAAAAAATGATTAATGTGAATAGTGTTCCGGAATTAGAATCCTATTTTATTAGTCAGCTTCAAGCTAATAAAGAGATTACTAGTATTTATTTAGCGACTGTCCGTGGAGATTTTTATTTTATAACTCGTAATTATGAAACTGAAAAGTCAGGTTTTATGACAAAGGTTATCGACCATGCTAAACCTGGAAAGGCATCGTTTTATTTTAGAGATGAAAACTTAAATATACTAGAAGTACATCCCGATAAAGATGATCAGTTCCGTGCTGATAGCCGGCCTTGGTATCGCAAAGCTATTGATAAGCAAAATTTAGTGTGGACAGAACCCTATGTTTTTTATACGTCGAATCAGCCAGGAATTACGATTGCAGCACCATTTTATAATGCAGAAAAACAGTTGTTAGGTGTCGTTGGTGTCGATATTGAGTTAACCAGTGTTTCTCGTTTTTTAGCCGACTTAAAGGTATATGGATCAATCACTGTTTCTATGGCTTCAAAATCAGGCAATTTTGTAGCGACGCCTTCCCTTGGTGCGGAAGGCTTAAATTTGAGTAGTTTGAAAGTTGCTGCTGCTGATAGTGATAGTTTTAGTGTAGAAAAAAAAGCGGTAAGTTATTTTCTTAAACAATCCGCTGCTTCAAGTGATGCCTTATCGGGCGAGTTCCTTCACGGTGAGACGTCTTACGCCATTCGCCATGAACCTTTTCTGTTAAAAGATGGCCCTGAGTGGATTATTAGTGCCTATGCACCTAAATCTGTTTTTTTGTCTGAGATACGCTCTGGAGAATTACGCAATACCTTAATTGCGGTCACGGTTCTTATTTTGTCTTTATTAATCGGCTGGATATTAATACGTAAAACCTGGCAGCCATTTGATCACTTTTTTCATGATGTGGTTACCGATCAATTAACGGGTTTATTTAATCGTCGATTTTTAGAAAATATCGGTTCTCGAATGTATATTCGCTTATTAAGAGATCAGCATGATGTTATATCCGTTGCAGTAATTGATTTGGATTTTTTTAGCAAAACCAATAATGAATTTGGTTATAACATAGGTAATCATGCCCTTGTAGAATTTGCTGAGTTTCTGAGAAAAACCCTGCGTCCCGAGGATATTATCACTCGTTACACTGGTGATACCTTCGTGATTATCTTTCCGGGTTTAAACAATGAGCAAGCCATGCATGTTGTCGATAGAATGAGAGCCAACTTAGATTCTTGGCCTTTAACGGTTGATGATCTGCTCGTTCGATTATCGTTTAGTGCGGGTATAGAGACGATTGATAAACATAATTGTGCCGAAAATGCTGCATTTTCAGATTTTATTGATGTTGCCAGGCGAGCAATGGATACTGCCAAACAAGAAGGGCGCGATCGAGTGGTGTCTGCCAATTTGGCTAACTATCGAGTAGAGCCTAATCCAAGGGCTGAAAAAGTGGTTTAATTGCCCAGTTCTGAAGAAGTCTTTCCGGATTTGTTTATGGTCGACTAATTAATCAGTATTTTGTGGGTTTTTATCTGGGGTGTTAATTTCTTCTCTTATGTATCGATGCATAATTTTTCGTGCTGTGAATGCGGAGCGCCAAATCCAGGCAAAACACATAATGCCAACGATACCCCAGATAGGGCCATATTTGGGCAAAAATAAGCACAGGAGGCCAATGATGGTCAGCATAATAATAGTGGCGTAGAGTGCTCGTGCAGTCACCTTTTTTAAATGGCTTTCAATTTTTTCAACGGTGTCCATGTTCGATGCTTTGAGAATATCAGCAAGGTAGCGATAATCTTTCTCTTGTTTTTGTGCCTTGGATGCAAACATATGGGTTCCTGTAAAATGGAGGGCAGCTCTAAAAAATTCTAATTTTTAGAGCTGCCCTTAGGTCTGTTATTGCAGAGAGGCTTAATAGTTTACCTAATTTTGTCGTTGCTGGTTAAGGATTTTGGATAATGTCTATTTTTGTTATCAATACCCTGCTTATTGCTTTGGCGGTGTTAATTCACTATGAAGCACTTAAACAGTTATCAATGCTGATCCCTCACTTGCGCATCAGATCGCGTTTAAAGGTATTGTTGGGTGTTATGGGGGCTTTGTGTGCTCATGTTATTGAGATTTGGGCTTTTGGGTTTGGTTATTACTGGTTACATCACCATGAGAAGTTTGGTGTATTAGAGGGAAACTTCGATGGTTCGCTAATGCACAGTGTGTATTTTTCGTTTACTTGTTTTACGACCCTGGGAATTGGCGATATCGAGCCAATTGGTGATATTCGCTTTCTGGTAGGGCTAGAAGGGTTGGTGGGTTTGGTGCTAATTACTTGGTCTGCATCATTTATGTTTATAGAGATGACACGTTACTGGAAAGAAAGGTAGCGGCTTGTGCCAAGCCGATTAATTACCTTGATAGAATTTAGTTATTTTTGTTTAAATACTGTTTTTCTGCGGTTTCGGCGGGCAATGGTTTGCTAAAATAATAACCTTGAAGTTCATCGATCTCGCAATTCACTAAAAAGTCAACTTGGTATTGTGTTGCGACACCTTCAGCAACAATGCGATACCCCATGTTTTTCCCTAATTTAATCACTGAATCAAGTAACTGTAATGCATTAGGATCATTTTCTATTTTTACAACAAAGGCACGGTCAATTTTGATGGTGTCCGTGGGTAGTTCAAGTAAGTAAGATAAGGAGGAGTAGCCTGTACCAAAGTCATCGATAGCGATTCTAAGACCTGCTTGTTTAATGTCCTTAAGAATGCTGATAGATGATGCTTTATTTTCAAGCATGATGCTTTCTGTCACTTCAAGCTCTACCATTCCAGGTTTTACTAACGGAAATTGCTTCAAGGTATCTTGAATAAATCGCGAAAAGTTATCGGCCAGTAACTGTTTGGGAGAAATGTTAATGGCGAGTGATCCAGTGTGGTAGCCTTTTTCTAACCAGCTTTGCAATTGTTCAATACTTTTCTCAAAAATTAACTCGCCTAATTGAGAAATTAGTCCAACTCTTTCTGCTATTTCAACTGTCACAAAAGGTGAGATAAATCCATGTTCTGGGTGTTTCCAGCGAAGTAAGGCTTCAAATCCTGATAAGGTTTGGTCTTTGGCGTAGAATTTTGGTTGGAAGTAAAGTTCAAGACCTTTCCTATTGAGAGTAGAGCGAAAGTCTCGTTCTAATAAGGTACGCTCAAGTAACTCGGTGCTCATGCTGTTTTCATAAATTGAGTATTGGTTGCCACCATTTTTCTTTGAAAAATACATGGCGATATCTGCATGCCTGATGGCATCGTCAAAATCCTGAGTAAGGCTTTTATCAATGTCAACGCCAATGCTTGCGCCAATATGCAATATTTGGCCATCTATATGAAAGGGTTGTGTCGCTTGTTTTATGATTTTGTTACACAAGACTTTTAATCTTTTAGATAAGGCACTCTCTCGATCTGCCTTTACTAGTAAAACAAATTCGTCACCACCAAGGCGTGCAATTTTTTCTTCGCTGTTGATGATGTTTTGTATTCTTTTTGAAAATTCTTTTAACAGCTTGTCGCCGACTAAGTGGCCATAGTTGTCATTGACTTGTTTGAAGTGGTCAAGATCCAAAAATAATATAGCAAAAACGCCATCAACATAGGAAAGTTGTTGTTGAGTATCTTGGTAAGTAGTAATGATGTTGTTTTTGTTGGGTAGTTTTGTTAGGCCGTCGTAGTTTGCTTGATAGCGAAGTTCCTTTTCTCTAGACAGTGCTTGAAATGCAATAGCAATCCGGCTTGCAAAAATATCCAATTTTTTGAGTTCTATATCGCTCGTAAAATTTCCAGATAATATCCCTATAATATAGTTAGTTTCCGCAAATTTCTTATTGTTGATAATGGGGATGACCAGCAGATTATGTCTTCCAGATAAAAAGTCATCATGCAACGATTCCTCTTCGGAATATTTGATGACTGTTGATTTTTTTATAAGTTTTTTTGAAATTTTTGAATATATTTTATCAGTTTGGTTTTTATTTTTTTGAAAGTTCTTATTAAATTGGTATATGGTTTCTAAGTCATAATGATTTTTAGAGTGATTAATGATGTATATGTTGTCAAGTGAAATAATATTGTTGATATGATTGAATATCGATTTGATAATATTTTTTGTATCCGTGTGGTTGAGAATTAGCTTATCAATTTCGCTAAATGCCTTGTATTCGTCAACAATGGTTTCCATGTTTTTTGACATAATATTGAACGACTGTGCAAGTTCAGCTAATTCATCCTGAGAATCGATAGAAATGGTTTGGTTAAAGTTGCCTTTGGTGATTTCTTTGGTTCCGTGAATTAGTTTGTTAATAACGCCTAAATTTTTTCTAATAAGTATTGAGGATAGAAGTGTAACAAGAAGTAATGAAAAGATGATAAGAGAAAAAAATAATCCGGTGTAATCTTTTAAGCGATTGCTAATAACGGTATCGTTTTGGCTGGCGATGATATACCAGTCGTTAATTCCAAACTCATGGTCCATAAATAGTGGCCAATAGGTAAGCAATAAATCATTGCCATCAATATTAAGGGTGATCTTTTTTTCTTTTCTTTGATTGGATATGTTTTTTATTTCACTCATATTTTTGTCATTGATATTGTCTTGACAAAATATTTTTTCAAAGAGGTGGTTGGTAACGCAAAAATGATTTTCTATATTTAATGTATCTGTATTCCACAAATATTTTGAATTGACTTTACCAATCATGCCATTGTTTAAGCGAATGTAAACGTCATGTTTATTGTCGGCTCTCTGAATCGTCATTAAAGAGCGATTGCCCCACGTATTTGAGCTGAGGAGTTTGCCGTCTATATGCCCCCATTTAACAATTTCACTTGATGTTTCGGCTCTGTACGCAATGGCTGAAAAATAGGTGCTCAGTGACTTGTATGCCTGAGAGCGCAAATTGGATTCTTGTATATTTGAAGTATTGTTAAAAAGGGTGTCTTTGGCTAGTTTTAAACGAAAGAACAGTGAAAGCCCGTACTCTTTTGAAGCAGATTGCAAATTGTAAAGCGAGTCGGTTTGGATAATATTGTTAACGTGCCGGTAAGAAATAAACGAGCCGACGGATAAAGGAATCAATGCTGCCAATATAAATAAAATAAAAACCTTTCTTGCCAGCCGGCTTTTGAAGGGGGCTGATACCATTAGTAGTCCTCAGCAACACCCAGAAAACTACCGTTATTACCTCGAACAAGATCATCCTGGCTGAGTTGTGACGTGAATGCGCTGGCACTGCGTCCGTCGGGCCCCATGCTATATAGGTCATAGTCGGAATTAATGGGGACTAAGTTTCTATCCTTTCTGGCTTGACCCACATTGCCGGTTTGAGCAATATTGAGATAGCGATACGCATTGCCCCAGGGGTCTGTCATACCGTCTAAGTTAAGTTCGCTCAAAGACATAGGATAGGTGTCATTATTGTTAAAGGCATAGGCATCGATCTGTACCTGTATGAGCGCGAGTTCCTTCAGTGCTCTATTTATTTTGGCTTCTTCGATATAATTTTGATAAGAGCTATAGGCCACGTTAGCTAGAATGGCTATCAACGCAACGGTGACCATTATTTCGACTAGCGTATAGCCGCTGCATTGTTTTTTAATTGAAATCACTATTGGTCCAGCCTGCCATTCTCCATAACTCTTATTTGAAAGTATAGCTCAGTTTAACCGGCTTACATTCTACGTCCATCGTTTGTTTCAAATCAATTTTTCATGACCAACTAAGTGTTTGCCATAACAATTACTTACCACTATTTGTTCACGTAACTTCTCCATGAGCACGCCCTTACCTTCTTTATTCCAGGCCATGTAGAGTATTTGAGGACTGGGTTCGGTTGTGGTTGTAAGGGCTTGCAATAGACCTTTTTCGATGGCGGGCAGAGCTAAATAGGCGGGTAGGTGACTAACGCCCATGCCATGAATCAATGCTTGGTATTTATGTTCCATATTGGCAACGGCAAGAATTTGCTGTGAGCCAAGTAAATTGACGTTCCTCGGTAGCAAGTTGCGAGCACTATCACTCACGACAATATGGGTAACGTGTTGTAATTCTTGGTGTTTTAGTGGGGCGGGTAGTCGAGCGGCGGGGTGATTGGGGCTACAGCAGAGTATGGTTTGCATCGATCCAATTGCCTGGCGATGCCAATGATTACCTGTAGGTTCATCCCCGGTAACACCAATAATAAGATCTGCGCGATCATTTAGCAGTGCCTCCCAGGCACCGCTCAGTGCTTCTTCTAAAATCTGAATATTCAGCCATGGCTGCTCAGATTGTAGCGTTTGCAAAAGGGGCCACAGTGGATCGAGGGGCAAGATAGTATCAACCACGATGCGCAATTGGCTTTCACAGCCACGATCTACCTCTTTACTTTGCAACTCTAGGCGGTGAACCTGTTGCAAGATATCCCGCCCCCGTTCCAATAGTAGTTTTCCGGCCGGGGTGAGAGAGGCTCTTTGTTTTGAGCGATCAAATAATTTGATATTAAGTTGTTTTTCTGTCTTTTTAATTAGATAGGTCAGAGCTGATGGAACCCGGTATAACTCTTCGGCAGCGGCTGAAAAACTGCCATTTCTATCAATAGAATCAATAGCTTGTAATACTTCTAATGAAATCATAGGAATTCTCAAATTGTTAGTTCAAAATATTTGAATAATTGGTGCAAAATATATCAATTTTCTTCCTGGTCACCCAGTCGTATAGTGGTTTTATTGGCAATAACTTACAGAGGAAATACAGCGATGAATGTACAGCAGATACTTAAAACCGATAAGCAGTGGGCCAGCTTAGCCTTACGAATTCCTGTAGGCGTTATTTTTGCGGCACACGGCGCGCAAAAGCTTTTTGGTTGGTTTGGCGGCTATGGGCTTGAGGGCACGGGACAATTTATGGCATCGCAAGGATTAGAGCCAGGCTTCTTGATGGCTTTGCTGGCGGGTAGTGCAGAGTTTTTTGGTGGCTTAGCCCTAATTCTAGGCTTGTTAGTCCGTCCTGCTGCGCTTGTATTAGCGTTTACCATGCTAATTGCCGGTGTCGTTGTTCATGGTGCCAATGGCTTGTTTGTTTCCAATGGTGGGTTTGAGTTTGCCTTAGCATTATTTTCCAGTAGTTTGGCCTTGGTGTTTTTAGGTGGTGGTCAACTGTCTGTGGATCAACGCTTAGTGCATTCATGAATGTGAGGGTTAACTAAGTAGAGAAGGGGTGAGAGCATGGGTTTATTAGTTAACGGTAGATGGAAAGACCAATGGTACGATACCAAAAATTCCAATGGTGAATTTATTCGGGAAGATGCGCAATATCGTCATTGGGTTACCGCTGATGGCAGTGCAGGCCCAACAGGTGATAGCGGTTTTAAAGCGGAAGTTGATCGCTACCATCTCTATGTTTCATTAGCTTGCCCTTGGGCGCATCGCACTCTCATTTTTCGTGAACTAAAAAAATTGACTGAGATTATTTCTGTCTCTGTTGTACATCCGCACATGTTAGAAAATGGTTGGTCGTTTGAGTCAGATTTTGATGGAGCTACAGGTGATTGTCTTTATCAGCATCAATATTTACATCAGGTTTATACACAAGATAATTCGGATTATTCAGGGAGAGTGACGGTTCCTGTATTGTGGGACAAAAAACAGCAAAAAATAGTTAACAATGAATCCGCAGATATTATTCGCATTTTTAATACGGCTTTTAATCATGTAACGAATAATAATGATGACTATTACCCTGAAAAATGGCGTGAAGAAATTGATCGTATTAACGAGACAGTGTACAGAACGATAAACAATGGCGTGTATCGAGCGGGTTTTGCTACCAAGCAAGTGGCTTACGAGCGTGCCTTTGAGGCTTTATTTAAAAGCCTCAATGAAATAGAAAATCGATTAAGTCAGCAGCGTTATTTGCTGGGAGAAAAAATAACAGAAGCCGATTGGCGTTTGTTTACCACACTCGTGCGGTTCGATGCCGTCTATGTTGGCCACTTCAAATGTAACTTAAAGCGCATTGTGGATTACCCAAATTTGATGGGTTACTTACGCGACTTATATCAGCAGCCGGGTATTACAGGCACAGTTAATATCGCACATATTAAAGCGCATTATTACTATAGTCACGACATGATTAATCCAACGCGCGTTGTACCTGCTGGCCCAGAGTTAACATTAGATGCACCTCATCATCGTGAACAATTAACTAAACGGTAGCACTAAAAAAAACAGGAGATAATATGGAGCGACATATCATCACAACCATTAATGCCATGGCAACTAGCGATGGCGATGGCGTGAAAATCTTTCGCAGTATCGGTTCGCGTTTATTACCACAACTAGATCCTTTTTTATTGCTCGATGAGCTGAAAGGTGATGAGGCCGCAGATTACATTGGTGGTTTTCCTCCCCATCCGCATCGTGGCTTTGAAACGGTAACCTACATGCTGGAAGGTCAAATGCGCCACAAAGATAGCGCCGGCAATGAAGGGGTAATTAAAGCGGGCGATGTACAGTGGATGACAGCGGGCTCCGGTATTATTCATTCAGAAATGCCAGAGCAAACGGAAGGTCGCATGTGGGGTTTTCAGTTGTGGACCAATTTACCGGCAAAACAAAAAATGCGATCACCGCGTTACCAAGAAATTGCGTCCAACAACATTCCTGAAATAAACGGTAATTTTGGTGCCTTGCGCATTATTGCTGGTACGGTAGAAGATGTTAGTGGTCCGGTTACTGATATTGCAACGCAACCGTTGTTGGTCGATGCGAGGCTCAAGTCTACAGGGAGCTATTCTTTTTCTTTGCCCGAGAAACATACAGCGATTATTTATGTTTACCGTGGCAGCATCAACGTAGGTGAGAAAAAATTGCAAGAACAACAGTTGGGGCAATTTTCTAAGGGAGATACACTCAGTATTCAAGCGGGACAAGAAGGTGTTGGTGCCTTAGTACTTGCCGCTGCTCCGTTAAATGAGCCCATTGTGCGTGCAGGACCTTTTGTAATGAATACAGCGCAAGAATTGCAACAAGCTTTTCATGACTATCGCAGTGGAACACTCGCTTAGTTTAGTGTTAAAAGCACAATAAAAAGCGCCATACTTTCATTGTAAACAGTGAGTACATTGACTCGCCGTTTTTATATTTATGTATTGGCTATGATGAAAATTGCGCCAATTCCATCATAATTATCGATTATCACTACAAATTTCTCACTTTTTTGGATTTTTTTATAAATGTGAACTAGTTTTGGTTTATATGTATTAAGTGCAAGTCTTGAGCACCAAGGGTTTAATCATGTACAAACCAAATGATGTGTCCACCTCAAATTGCGTGTCAATTAAAACGACAAACTCACGTTTGGCGTCTCTGGTTAATGAAGGCGCTCAGCTATGATTGAAAACACGACAGCGATGTTAGTAGAAAAAGAGCGGCAGCGTCAGCAAAAAGCTATTTTAAAAGAAGTGAGAAAAGGATTAAAAAACAACGAATTTTTGCTTCACTATCAGCCGACTATCAACTTGCGTACACGAGTACTAGAAAGAGTTGAAGCGCTGATTCGTTGGCAGCATCCTGAATATGGTTTATTACTCCCTGAACAATTTTCAACGGCATTAAACCATACTCACTTAAGTATTGTTATTGGTGAATGGGTACTAAAAAAATCGTTAGCAGATTTAAGTGAATGGATAGGGCTTGGTCTACCTGTAAAAATGAGTGTGAATGTTTCGAGTTTTCATTTACAGCAATCGAATTTTGTAGGCTACCTGGAAAGTTTATTGGCGAAATTTAACAGCATTCCACCGGCGTCTCTAGAGCTAGAAATTTTAGAGGCCTCTTCCATCGAAAATGAAGCTGAAATGGTAAAAGTGCTGAGTCGCTGTCGCGAGTTGGGGGTGTCAATTGCCTTAGATGATTTTGGTACGGGCTATTCCTCTGTGAATTATTTAAAAAAATTACCCTTAGACACTATAAAAATAGACCGTAGTTGCATTCATAGTATGTTAAGAAGCAAATCAGACAGAATGACCGTTGCTGGTGTCATTGGTTTAAATAATGCTTTTGGTTATCAACTGATTGCAGAAGGCGTAGAAACCAAAGAGCATGAAAAAATGCTAGTACGGATGGGATGCACGCTTGGGCAAGGGTACTCCATTGCGCGCCCCATGATTGCCGAGAAAATACCGCTATGGATTATTTCGCGCAGCCGCTACTTACAGGCAGAGTCTATTGTTGAGCGAAGGCAGCAAACGCATTAGTGCTCAATACCTAGAAACGTTTTGACAAAAATAATAGCAATCTCTAAGATGCGCAGCCTTTCTTGTTTAATCCTAATTGATAGATGGCTTTCAGGAAGCACAAGTGCCGTGGAGACAGGAGTCGAGAACGGCCACGCCAGGCGTGTTCATAACGCTGTCGTGAAATATAAAAGTAGTAAATAGTTCTGTCTATGCCCAGGTGGTGAAACTGGTAGACACGCCAGCTTCAGGTGCTGGTGGCCGCAAGGCCGTGGAGGTTCAAGTCCTCTCCTGGGCACCATTCATTGTTACCCTTTGTTTATCTTTTTCGGCTCTGTAACATAAACGGGGGATGGGTATTTATCGTACTCGGTTAATAATACCATCCCAGCCACAATGAGCTAGGACTCTTAATCGATAATTCTCAAAATTCCTAAAGCCATACGCTCGCCTCGACATCATCTCCATTTTGTTATGAAATCCTTCAGTGATGCCGTTGCTTTTACTAAATCGCCACATAGCAATAATGGGTTCCATCCAAGCACTTAAGGTGTTGGCCAGTGTGCGAAGTGGGCTAAGCTTTAATTGATCAATGAGCTTCAAATATCTAGGCAATATCTTGCGCGCCCGCTTTGCGGTTAATGTTTTTAATAAGATAAAGCCCATCAGCTTTTGCTTAATTTCATAGAGCGCTTTCAACACGGGAAAGTCAGCTAAATAGTCCATGAGATTGGGCTCTGTAACATAAACGGGGGATGGGTATTTATCGTACTCGGTTAATAATACCATCCCAGCCACAATGAGCTA